>JAQXKW010000110.1 GCA_029010655.1 Clostridia bacterium
GGAATATATCATGATTCCCCAGTACGAGCAGACCGTAAAGAGCATTACCATGAAGCTGGATGAGAACGAAAGAAGCTCTCAGACCAGACTGATGAAGGTAAAGGACATGATGATAAAAGCCCAGCTTCAGGCAAAGCACGCAGACGAAGACGAAGGCGAAGAAAACGCATAATAAAAATCCGGGCGTCCGCCCGGATTTTTTATTATGCTTCGTTTTCTTCATCTTCGTCTGCGTGCTTTGCCTGAAGCTGGGCTTTTATCATCATGTCCTTAACCTTCATCAGTCTGGTCTGAGAGCTTCTTTCGTTCTCATCCAGCTTCATGGTAATGCTCTTTACGGTCTGCTCGTACTGGGGAATCATGATATATTCCAGCGCATTTACTCTGCGGCGGGTCCTTTCGATTTCATCGCAAAGGAGCAACGCCGTTTTTTCAAGCTGTGCCATTCTTACAAGCTCCGCCGACACCTCTGTTATCGCCTTTGCGGCGTCGTCAAGAGAGCCGGAGGTAAAGGCGTAGCCGTAGCCTGCGCCGCCCATATCGCCCGACGTTTTGACCTTATAGTCGAACACGGGAACGTACACGCTCATTATATTTTTTTCGCTGACGGCAAGCTCCCCCTCCGACCCGGGCAGAAGCAATGCCTCCGTCATCATTTTAGGGTCGGTCAGCGCCGCCGCAGTTTCAAATTTCTTATAAACATTCTCAAACCTGCCGCAGAGTCCCTCTCTCAGCTCCTTTGCCTCACGGACCGTATCAAGGAACTGTTTCATGAGCTCGTCCCGCTTATCCTTGAGAAGCTTATGTCCCCTCCGTGCCGTCTGGAGCTTTGCTTTATACTTCTTCAGCTCCATTCTGGTTGGGTTGACTCTTACTTCAGCCATTTTTCTTATCCTTTACTTTGCATTTAAGCCTATAATAGGGTCAGGCTTCCTCAGGCCAATATTTATCCAGAAGCTCGGGCTTTATTCGCTTCATTTCGCTTCTGGGCAAAATGCGGAGCAATGTCCAGCCCAAATCAAGGGTTTCCTCAATAGTTCTGTTTTCGTAGAAGCCCTGATTTATATACTGCTTCTCAAACTCGTCCGCAAATTCGGCGTACAGTCTGTCAACGGGGGTGAGCGCCGCCTCGCCAAGCACCACCATAAGCTCCTTTGCGTCCTTTCCTCTTGCATAGCTTGAGAAAAGCTGGTTCATGGTGTTTGCATGGTCCTCTCTGGTTTTGCCCTCGCCGATACCCTTATCCTTCAGTCGGGACAGAGACGGCAGAACATCAACGGGCGGCAGATAGCCTTTTCTGTATATATCACGGGACAGGATTATCTGACCCTCCGTAATATATCCCGTAAGGTCGGGAATGGGGTGGGTCTTATCGTCCTCGGGCATGGTAAGGATGGGTATCATGGTAATAGAGCCGTCGGAGCCCATCTTTCTGCCTGCACGCTCGTAAAGCGTTGCAAGGTCCGTATAAAGGTAGCCGGGGTAGCCGCGGCGTCCGGGAACTTCCTTTCTTGCGGCGGAAACCTCACGGAGTGCCTCTGCGTAGTTGGTAATATCGGTCATAATAACCAGCACGTGCATGTTCTGCTGAAATGCCAGATACTCTGCGGCGGTCAGCGCCATACGGGGAGTTGAAATTCTCTCGATAGCAGGGTCGGAGGCAAGGTTTACGAACATTACGGTTCTGTCGATAGAGCCGGTTTTATTAAAGTAGGAGATAAAGAAATCCGCATACACGAATGTGATACCGATAGCGGCAAACACAACTGCGAATTTTGCCGCATCGTCCCCTCTTACCTTTGCCTGACGTGCAATCTGTGCGGCAAGGTTTGCATGGGGAAGACCGGAGCCTGAGAATATGGGCAGCTTCTGTCCGCGGACAAGAGTATTAAGTCCGTCGATGGTGGAAACTCCCGTCTGAATAAACTCCGAGGGGTAAAGTCTCGCGGCAGGGTTAATAGGCGTGCCGTTTATATCCGGCGTTGCCTCGGGAATAATTCTGGGACCGTTATCGATAGGCTCGCCCATGCCGGAAAAGACACGTCCCAGCATATCGGGGGAAACGGGAAGCTGAAGTCCGTGTCCCGAGAAACGAACCTTTGACTCTGCAAGGTTCAGTCCCTGAGAGGATTCAAAAAGCTGAACCAGCACGTTTGAGCCGTTTATTTCAAGAACTCTGCAACGGCGGACCTCTCCGCCGGGAAGCTCTATTTCGCCCAGCTCGTCGTACTTTACGCCGTCAACCTTTTTCACAAGCATCAAAGGGCCGGCAACTTCTTCAATGGTTTTATATTCTCTTATCATCAGTCATCGCTCCCTTCCGTGCAAAGCGCTTCAAGCTGTGCGTCTATTTCCGTTCTGATACGGGCATAATCTTCTTCAAAGTCGGAGGTGTCGGAGTCCTTCGCTCTGCCTATTTTTTCTCTTACGGGCAAATCCGAAACCTTCTGAATATCGGCACCCCTTTCAATTGCGTCCGCCGCCTTATCCTTGAAATAGAGGATAAGAGAAGCCAGCGCATACTGCTGCTCCATGGAGCAGAAGGAGTCTGTATCAACGAAGGCGTTCTGCTGTAAAAAGTCCTCTCTGATGCTCCGCGCCACCTCAAGGGTCAGTCTGTCCTGAGGAGAAAGAGCGTCCACGCCCACAAGCTTTACGATTTCTTCAAGCGAAGATTCCTCCTGAAGGATTCTTGTAAGCTCGCCGGAAACGTTCATCCAGTCTGCGCTGATGTATTCGGTGAACCATTTTTCAAGCCTGTCCTTATAAAGCGAATAGGAGGTAAGCCAGTTGACCGCCGGGAAATGACGTCTGTACGCAAGGTTTGCGTCCAGACCCCAGAAAACCTTAACTATACGGAGCGTTGCCTGAGTTACGGGCTCGGAAATATCGCCGCCCTGAGGGCTTACTGCGCCGATAGCAGATACGGAGCCGATACGCTTGTCGGAGCCGCAGCATACTACCTCGCCCGCTCTCTCGTAGAACTGAGCCAGACGGGAGGTAAGATAAGCGGGATAGCCCTCGTCTCCGGGCATTTCCTCAAGACGTCCCGACATTTCACGGAGCGCCTCTGCCCAGCGTGATGTAGAATCTGCGATAACCGCTACGGAATAGCCCATATCACGGAAATACTCCGCAATGGTAATACCTGTATAAATGGACGCTTCACGTGCGGCAACGGGCATGTCCGAGGTATTTGCAATAAGCACCGTTCTTTTCATAAGGGACTCGCCGGAGCGGGGGTCGCGCAGCTCGGGGAATTCTCTCAGAACGTCGGTCATCTCGTTTCCTCGCTCGCCGCAGCCTATATATACAACAAGGTCAACATTGGACCATTTTGCAAGCTGATGCTGAACCACGGTTTTTCCGCTTCCGAAGGGGCCGGGAACGCATGCCGTACCGCCTCTGGCGATGGGGAACATTGTATCGATAACTCTCTGTCCCGAAATAATGGGCTCGTGAGGCGGAATTTTCTCTATATAGGGACGTGCCTTACGCACGGGCCACTTCTGCATAAGAGTAACGGGGACTTCTCCGTTTTCCGTTTCGATTATGCCTATTTTTTCCGTAACCGTATAGGTTCCGGAGAAAAGCTCCCTGACCGTGCCGGAAACGCCGTGGGGCACCATGATTTTATGGCGGATAACCTCGGTTTCGTCCACATATCCCAGAATATCTCCGGCAGAAACACGGTCTCCGCTTTTGGCGGTGGCGTTAAACTTCCATTTGATTTCTCTGTCAAGGGACGGCACGGCAATGCCCTTTTCAATATTGGAGCCGCACAGCTCTCTTATCTTTTCAAGAGGGCGCTGAATGCCGTCGTAAATATTAGTTACGATTCCGGGGCCAAGCTCCACGGACAGGGGAGCTTCGGTGGAAACCACATTTTCGCCTCTGCCCAGACCTGCGGTCTCCTCGTAAACCTGTATGGAGGCACGGTCGCCGTGAATTTCTATAATCTCGCCGATAAGCTTGCTTTCGCCTACGTGAACAACGTCAAA
This sequence comes from Clostridia bacterium, assembly GCA_029010655.1. Taxonomy (GTDB): domain Bacteria; phylum Bacillota; class Clostridia; order Oscillospirales; family CAG-272; genus Avispirillum. The sequence continues at coordinate 4,002 of JAQXKW010000110.1, forward strand.
CATATTGGCCTCGCGCATACCCTCGGCAATGACGAGAGGACCTGATATTTTAACGATTTTTCCTTCTACCATTATATTTCATTCCTTTTCTTATCATTTAGGGCGGTCTTTCCGAAACGGGAAAAGCCGAAAGGTTACGTGACCTTTCAACGGGCAAACGGGAATTGAACAGGCACCACGCACGCTGTGCGCACGCTTTATTCAAGCCCTTTTATTTCTGATTGAAAATAATATCTGCGCCCACGGCACGCTCCACAGCTCCCTTGAGCTGGGTTATTCCGTAGCCGCCGCCCTCCTCGGGCAGGGGGATAACTGCGGGAATGGGGGAGGACGCATACTTTTTAATATCCTCTGCAATCTCTCCTGCCAAATCCGGCACAATGAAGATTACCGCACAGCCGTCGTTCTTTGCGGCGGTGAGCATTTTCGACGCTTCATGGGCATTTTCAGCCGAATACACCGAAAAGCCTGCCGCCATAAAGCACATAACCCGGTCGCGCTGACCTACAACTCCTATTTTATACATAAGCCGCACGCAACCTTTCTCTGACGGTATCCTCTCTGTTTTCCGTACCGATTGCCGCCTCGATTATCCTGCAATTTGTGATTTCCGCCTCTCTTACAACTATAAGAGAAACGGCAACCTCGGGGCCGAAGGGCTTAAACCGGTATTTCATGCAAAGAGAAATGATTTCTTCGTCAATCACCTTTGCCGCCGCATCTGCGTCGGGGCACTTTGCGGCAGTCTTTATTACGGAGGCGGTATCGCCCGCCGCCCTTGCGGAAATCTTTTCCGCATCCTCCACGCCGTTTTCAACGGAGCAGAAGGAGGAAAGGGGCATATTTCCTCCGGGAACAAAGGCTCTTTCAAAAAGAGACGCCGCCGTATCCGGAGAAAGACCCTCCGCAGAAATTCTCATAGCGGTCAGAAGGTTTGTGCCGTCTGCACGGGTGCGCACTATTCTGCCCGTCAGCTCACAGCCGCTCTCCTCTGCCGCCTTTTTCATATCTGCAAAGCAGGCACGGTCCAGAATCAGGTCTATTGAGCGGACCTCGCCTGTTTTCTGATAGGTTTTCAGGGCTTCTGCCGCCGCCGCGCCAAGCTCTCCGGGTATTTTTGAAAAATCCGAGGACTCTGCGGCGTTTACCACAGCGGAAGCGGGAAGCGTTCCGCAAGAGAACAGTAAGCCCTCCGGGGAAATGCCTCTGATTTTACACTTAACGGCGGTTTTTATGTTTGCACAGTCATACTTATAAAGCAGAGGAACTACTGCCGAAAAATCGGGAAGCGCACTTTTTACAAGCTCTACCGCCGAATTTATTGCTTCGTCGTACACATTCTCCGCGCCCACCTTGAAGGCTTCAGCAGCGGTGCTGCGGAGGCTGTCTCTGTCGGAGGCCTCCCTGAAACGGGAAAGCCTTTCGGCAGGGGTGCCTTTGCCCTCAGCCGCTTTGATGAAGGACGACGCAAACACATATTCTCTGTCAGGTATCATACTACACCAATTATTCTTCAGTTTCGGTTTTTTTTGCGAAAAGTATAGACGCAACCTTAGGCTCTAAGGTTTCTCTCGCCCCTGCGATTACCGCTTCCACGGAGCAGTTTGTTTCAATATCTCCGTAGCGGAGGATAAGTCCTCCCGCAATATTCGCCGTTTCCTCACAAACACGGATTTCCGTATTTCCCATTTCAGGCGAGAGCTTTTTAAGATATGCCTTTGCGGTTTTAATTATTACTGCGGCACGGGACTTTTTGTCTTTTTCGTTAAAGAGCGCCTCAAAGTCAAGAGAATACTCCTCCTCGTCCCCGTATTCACGGCGCAGTTTTTCCACCGTCTCCACTCTTTCGCTTACCGCATCGCACAAAAGGTGTCCCACGAAAGCGCAGTATGCCTTATCGTCAAGCTCCAACAGCTTTCTTTCGGCGTCCGAAAACGCCTTTCCGATAAGTCCCACCTTTGTGCCCAGTATTATCTCTCTTTTTTTCATATCCGCCGTGGAATATGCTCTCTCAACCACGGCAAGAGAATCTCTCTGAGCCTTTTTCTCGGCTCTCGTCACGGTATCGGAGGCACGGTGCTCGCCCTCCTCCATGATCTGAGCGGCTTTTGCGGCGCCGGCGGCGAACACGGCGTCCGCCTCACTCTGCGCCTGAGCGTTAATCTTTCCGATTATTTTATCGAGATTATTCATTGTTATTTCCTTTTGGAAGGATAATTAAGCCTTAAAGAACAGAACGGGAAGCAGGGAAACCAGCAATGCAAAGATAGCGTATGTCTCAACAAGCGCCGCAGATGTGATTGCCTTACCTACCTCGCCCTCTCTGCGGGAAATAAGGGATATGCCGCTTGCGGCAACTCTGCCCTGTGCAATTCCGGAGAAATAGCCCACAATTGCAATGGGAAGTGCGGCTGCCATAAGATACATTCCCTGGCTGACGGTAAGCTCAACAGAGGTTCCGAAAAGTCCGATTTTGGAAAGGATAAGGAATGCGGTTACAAAGCCGTAGATACCCTGTGTTCCGGGAAGAGCCTGAAGCAAAAGTGCCTGACCGAATTTGGAGGGGTCCTCGGAAAGCATGCCGCTTGCCGCTTCTCCCACGATTCCGACGCCCTTTGCGCTTCCGATACAAGCGAGGGTTGCCGCAAGTACCGCTCCGAGGACTGCAAGGTTCTGGCCTGTGAAAATAAGATTGATAAGTTCTCCGAATGTCATGATGATGTTTCCTTTCTTATTGCCTATTTAAGATTAACATATTTGGATTCGTATTTAAGGGGCGCAAATTCTCTGCCGCCCGGCTCGAAAAATTTGCCGAAAAACTCTATATACTGGAGTCGGCTGGTATGAACGTAGGTGCCGAGAATATTAACAAGGAAGTTTATTACGTGACCGATAAGGAACACGAATACAAACAGAATTATTCCCGCCACCGTGGGACCGCCCATGGTTCCCAGAAGGTTTACAACGCTTGCGATAACTGCCGAAGCAAGTCCCAGCGCAAGTATTCTGGAATAGGAGAGAAGGTCCGATGCGTAGCTTACCAAATCGTAAAGACTTAAAAGTCCTTTTGCGAATTTCATGATTATATTCTTTTCGTGTCTGCCCTGAGTACACACCAGCATCAGCGCGCCCACGCCTGCCGTAACAAGCCCTGCGGTTGAAGAAACAAAGTATACTCCGATACCTGCGAAAAGTATCAGCCAGCTGCCCACGTCAAATATCGCGTCAAGTAAGTGTCCGTCTTTTACGAGAATATAGAATTTAATAAGCATTCCCGCTATAAGATGCACAGCGCCGATAGCAAGTGACACCACAAGGAACGACATAGGCTGTTCTATCATATCGAACAGGAGCGCCGGACTTTCCACGTTCTCAACGCCGCCGAAATTCTGGCGGATTGCATTGGGAAGGTCTCCGAAATATCCGCCGAACAGCACGCCGCCCACGATACATGCCACCGCACAGAAGGCGAACATGGTCATCATGCGCTTCATGCCCTCCTTGGGGTGCATAAGCTTCAGCCCCAGCAGGCACCCTGCAAGAAGTATAACTCCGTAGCCCACGTCGGCGAACATAAGTCCGAATATGACCGCATAAAACACGGACATTATCATTGTGGGGTCAAAGGTGCCGTATGCAGGCAGGGAGTACATGGAAAGCACAGGCTCGAAGTTTTTCGCAAAGGCGTTATTGTTAAGGCTTACGGGAACGTCGTCTCCCTCCCCGGGGTCCTCAAAGGAATATGCGGCGTCGTATGAGGTCAGCACCTTTGCCACCTTTTCCTCAGCTTTTTTGGGAACCCAGCCTGTGAAAATAACGGTTTTTTCCGTATTGGCTCCCCCGCCCTTTGCCTCCGTTCTCTTAACACGGGACAAAAGGACGTCATGGTATGCCTTTATATCGGGGAGCTTGTCCGCAAGGCGTATTGCGGCTTTTTCTGCGTTTGCAAGCTCCGAGCGAACGGAGGAAAGCTCCTTTTTCAGCCTGTCTCTTTTTCCTGCGGCATAGCCCTCGCTCTCCGATGCGGCAACGGCGCATTTCGTAAAGCCCGACGAGGCGAGAACCTTTCGCACCGCCTCCTCAAAGGAAACGTGGAAGGTGACCGCCACTGCCGTCTGCCCCTTTGTGCCTCCGTCGGAGATTACCTGAAGAAGCGCCTCACAGCCGTCCAGCTTTCCCTCAATTACGTCAAGCTGTGCATTGGAGGGAAGCGTTCCGCAAAGGGTTACGGTATGGACCGTTCTGTCCTCCGGAAGGGCTATATCCCAGCCTGCCCACGGGGAGAGCGCTTCGATTAAAGAAGCAAGTTCCGACGCCCTTGAGCTGAGGGAGGCAATTTTTGAGCTTTGCTCGTTTGCGGCCTTTACGGACGCTGAAACGATAACGTCAAGCCCTCCTTCAAAATCCTCTGCATTTCCCTCCTGCGGAGGAGAAAACATGGAGTATTTTCTTGTGTCATAGGGCATCAAAAACTCAATGGCACGCCGTACGGCGGCAAGCTCCGCCGCAAGTGCGGCGCTTTCCTCGGACACATCCGAGGAAGAAAGCTCGGCGCTTTCCGTATCGGTTCTTGTCAGTTCCACCAACGACAGCTTCTGGAGGGCTCTCATGAGACGGTCCGCATCGCTTTTCAGCACTGCGCAGGACAGCTTTTTCATCTCACTTACTGCCATTTTTCAAAAATCCCCCTGATTATCTCGTCAGATGCGGCGTCTGTATTGTGTGCGGCGTCTGCCACCATTCTTTTCGCCTCAACACGGGCGGTATTTACGCCGCTGTCGATTATGCCGTCCGCTTTTTTTGCGGCATTTTCTTCGGCTTCTTTGAGTAGTGCCGCCGCCTTGTCGGAGGCGGCCTTTTGTGCGTCTGCCGCTCCCTTTTCCGCGTCGGCTCTCATTTCGGCGGCTTTCTTACGGGCGTCTGCCACAAAATCCGCCGCAGCCCTTTCCGCCGCTTTTATCTTTTCAATAGCTTCGTTTGTCACTCAGCACCATCCTTTTCGGTAAAAATATTACAGTACCCGATAATAATTATTATACCACAGCATTTATGGGATTTCAAGGTTTTTTACCCATAATTTTGTATATATTTGCTTTGGGCGGCGGTCTTTCTCCGGGGATTATGTGCATTTTTAATCAAAAGAGCCCTAAACTGTGCTTTTGCCGCCTTTCACGGGTATAAACATAACGGATAACAGTTTTTTGTCTCTCATAATTATAATGCCTTCTTCCGTTAAATAATACGGTCAAAACCGCATAATATGGGCAAAATACGGTCAAATCCCGTGATTTGAGTGGCAAATGCCCCATTATTCCGTATTATTGTCCGCATTGAAGGAAACAGGAGAAAAAAACCGTTTTATTTAATTATTTTCTTCAATATGACTTGATTATATCAGAAAAATTTGTTAAAGTTTAGTATATATCAGTTAAGGAGCCTTCCTATGGAAACAGTAAAATATACGCTTAACAATACGACCTTTACCTTTGACCGTGACACGGGTGCTCTTGAGAGCTTGGATTTTCCCGGAGTTTCCTCAATGGTATCGGGCGGAAAAGGTCTTTTCGACCTTGCCTGGCCCGTTCACACGGACTACGACATTCAGCGTGCCAACCCTACGGCGCCATACCGCAAGTGTGCGCCCCGTTTTGACTTCGACGGCACGACACTGACCCTGACCTACGATGCGGTGCCCGCCACAATGCCCATTCCCGACGGTATGACGGAATTTGACGGCGGCGTTAAGGCGACGGTATATCTGCGTGCGTGCGAGGACGGCAAGTCCGTTGCCATGAGAATACACATAGTGAATAATTCAAACGCCAAGGTGGAGCAGGTGCTTTTCCCCGACATTAACGGCATTGTTCCCACCATGGACGAGGACCACGCAAGGCTTACCATGATGGGCGGCTCCTGCAATCCCTTTACGGAGCTTCGCTCCACCCCTCAGTCCCGTGAGACCTTCTTCGCATGGACGGAAAGCTGTGCGGGCAGAATGTATGAGGCAGGGGGCTTTCAGCAGGGTCCCTACATCGGCCGCTGGTACGATATGGGAAGCAGAAAGGGCGGCTTTTCCATGTATAGGCGCCATTGGGGCTGGGGTCCCGACGACCCTGAGAAAAAGCACATGGGCAACAGTGAAAACCTTTGGGTAAAGCTTGACAACAGAACAAAAAAGCTCCGCATTGCCGCTCTCCGATACACAGACGTTGAAAAGGGCGGAGAATACGACTCCGGCGAATACGTGCTGACCGCCCACAAGGGCACATGGATTGAAGGAGTGGGCGCATACAAGGAATACGCCCTTTCCAACATACACCGTGTGGTTGATGTTCCTCAGCGTGCAAAGGAAATGTTAGGGTTCCGCACAATATTCATGTCCAACGGCTACCCCAAGGACCCCACCGACTACTGCTGGAAATACGACGACATGCCGAAAATTGCGGAGGATATGGTGGAGCACGGTCTCTACGACATGAACGTGTGGGGGCAGTTCTGGTATTTTCTCCCCTTCTCAAAGGACTTATTCTATCCGGAGTGGGGCGGCTTTGACAACTGGAAAAAGAATGCGGACACGGTCCGCAGTATGGGAGTTACCATAACGCCTCTGGTTTCATGGATTTCCGCCTGGAGCGAAACGGCGGAAAGATACGGAATCCACGAGCGTTCCGGCTCATGGGCGGAAACACCCAAATCTATCCCCATGTTCAAGGCGAAATACTGCCAGCGCTGGAGCTGTTATCAGCATCATGACCACGACCTGCCCCAATGGCAGCAGGATATACGGGAGGGACTGCGGTTTATCCGTGACGTCTGCGGCTGTCCCGATATTTGCTGGGATCAGTACGTTCTGGGCGACAACAACAACGAGATTATCCACGACATTATAAACGAATACAGAGAGGAAACGGAGAAAATGTACCCCGGCTCCCTGTTCTCCTCGGAATGTACCCTGTGGTACGAATCGGACGTAGACAACACGGACTTTACGTGGAACTGGCTGTACTGGCCGGGCAGAGGGGATTTCCGTCCCTACATGCACATTATCCGCACCCTGCGCCCCAACATGAACGTGGACTCAACCCCCTCTTATGTTAAGTTCATCTTCATGGATAACCTGATGATGAATGTATATCCCACCCGTCCCGAGGACTACAACGGCTCGGCGCTGATTTCCGAATATCCCGAATTTTCAAAGGCGGTCAAAACCTGCGCCCGTCTCAGAAAGGAATATCTCTCATATTTCGTTGACGGACTTATGATTTCCGACTGCGCCGTAGACGGCGATGTTCCCTGCCGTGTTACGGGTTATCTGAAAGAGGATACAAAGGATATGCTTATGATAGCTTATAAGCATACAGACGGAGAGGTCACATTGCCCTTTAACTTCGATTATTTCACCGACCGTCAGGACTACACCTACACCGTCAAGGACGAGGAGGACTGCGTCCTCGCCGAGGGCAAAATCGGCAGAAGCGGAGAAATCACCTTTTCCGGCAACAAAGACATGCTTTACATGATTGAAATCAAATGAGTGAAATTACGCATAAAATAATCATTATGTTCGTCATAATGATGGTGGGAGTGCTGTGCGGAAAAGCGAAGCTCATAACACCGGAGGCAAACAAAAAGCTTGCCGATGTTCTGCTTTTCCTGGTTTCTCCCATGATAACCTTTCTTTCCTATCAGCGGGAATATTCCTCGGCTGTTGCGGTAAATCTTCTGATAGCTCTTTTGCTGGCGATAGTTACCTATGCCGTAATGATCGGCATCTCAAATCTTATCATCGGCAAAAAATCCCGTGACCGTGAGGTGGAAATTCTGTGCGCCGTTTTCTCAAACTGCGCTTTTATGGGAATTCCCATAGTTGAGAGCGTTTTCGGCGCAGACGGCATAATATTCTTAACCATGTATATAACCGTTTTCCACCTGCTGTCGTGGACCTACGGAATTTCTCTTTTGACGGGAGAGCGCTCTGCAAAGGACACTCTGCGCCATCTTATGACCCCTGCGGTTATCTCCGTTTTTCTGGGACTTATTTTCTTCTTCTGCCGCATACCCCTGCCCCAGTTTATCCGGGAGCCCTTTCAGCTTATCGGCGACATGAACACCCCTCTCGCCATGCTGGTGGCGGGAGCCACCCTTTCGGGAACGTCCCTGAAGGAGCTGTTCAGCCGTCCGAGAATACTTTATATTTCCGCTTTAAGGCTTCTGCTGTTTCCGGCAATAACCGCCCTTCTTGCCGCCGGTCTTGTAAAGCTGGGGGCAGACCCCATGTC
>JAQXKW010000111.1 GCA_029010655.1 Clostridia bacterium
GGAAGTATCAGTTGATTATTATACCCTGTGCGAGGCGGCGGAGTTTTCCGGCATGAACGGCACCTTTGACAGCCATCTTGCGGAAATGACCGCTCATTGGGACAGCATAATCAGGGATGAATTCAGCTTTACGTCCTTTTCGGACGAGGTAAGCTACAAGGAATACTGCCGCAGTATTATAAAGGATAAAATTAACGGCGACGGCGCTGTGAACGTATGCTTTGCGGCGGCACGAAAACTGCTTTCCGGAGAGAGCGAGCAGGCGGCTGAACTGACGGCAGAGGCGGCAAAGACGGCGGAGCAGACCCTATCCCGAATAACGGAGCTTTCCGGCGGCACGTATCTTATACTTACCGAAGGCGTGCCCGTGCTGGAGGATAACCTTGACGCGCTTGTAACGCTGAAAAGCTACTCATACATATGCAGAAAAACCGGCAATGAAAAAGGGGCGGCGCAGGCAAACGAAGCCTTGTCCCGTCTGCTTTCGTCCGTGGAGAGCGCAATGGAAAAAACGGCTGACAGTCTCTCCTGCCATTGGACGGCGGCAACAACAAAGGGCAGTGCCGATAATCTGCTGTTTTCCCTGAACGCAGAGGGCTTTTCCTCCGCAAAGGCAATGTGCCGGTGGTATGTATGCGGCAGTATTTTCAACGGAGATGTGTCTTCTGCCCTTAACCATATGGCGGAGGAGGCGTTTAACCGTGCGGACGGCACAATTGCCGACTGCCTTGCAGCCTCGGTCGTTTCGGAAACTGAGAGCGGCGGCGTTTTCATAGGCAGGGGGCTTTCTGCGTCACAGCTTTACGACGGCGCAGAGATTTCCTTTGAGAATTATAAGCTGTCGGACGGAAATACCGTCGGTGCAAAAATCAGCGTTTCGGGAAACGAGATTACCGTAACTCTTAATTTCCAGAAGCCTGCGGCGGTGTCCGTTGGACTTCCCGTTTGCAGAGGGAATATCGAATATGCGTCCTGCGGCTTTGATTACAGCACGGGTATTGTAACCGCTCCCGCCGGAATGTCGGTGATAACCGTGCGGCTTGTAACCGACACGGAAACGGTGATAAACGAGAACAAGGCGGATTGTGTGCTTGAGTCCGCCATATTCAGAGCCTCGGAGAAAAGCGCTGAGGGGTGTACCACGGTTTCCTCTGAAATTTTCGACGAAGCATATGATAACGCTCTGTCTGCAAGAGTGGGCACGGCGGAGGTCAAAACTACTGCGGCACAGGATTTGGACGACGCAGTCGGCAAGCTTTCCAAAATGACGGCAGAGTATTCGTTCTCCCTGTCGGACGGGGAGCGTGCGGGCGAGCTTTCACGGGACATGATAATGCAGAAATTTACCGTTTCGTCGGAAGGCGTGCTTGACAGGGTGTTTTTAGGCGGCGAATATAAGGACGGCGTTTTTGCGGCGGTTTATACCTTGCGCCGTGACGGATATACCACCGACCGCATGATAGGAGAAACAGACGGCGAGCGATGTGACGGCGGAATTCTGTTTGATTTTGAGGCGGAAGTGGAAAAGGACACGGAATACGTGCTCTGCGTGTTTAACGAGAGGTCGGACGTGCGGCTCCGTGTGCTTTTGTCGGACATAGACGATACGGGGCTTTACGTGCGTGAGTCGGGGGCGGATAAGGTATACAGAGCCTCCTGCCTGGATGCGGAATTTACGGTTATTCAGGCTGACCGCACCGAGCTTGATACGTTTTACAACAAATGCGTTGACACGGACACCAAGGGATATACGAAGGAATCCGTGAAAAACCTCAATTCTGCCATGAAAGAGGCAAAGGAGGTGCTTTGCACTCCCTCCGTCACAAAGGAGAAGGCAAAAACCGTGTTTGAAAACTTAAAGGGCGCATTCAGCAGACTTGAAACCTATGCCAGCGACGACAAGAACGTGGATTCTCCTGTGATGCTGGCGGTGCTTATAGGAGCATCGGTTGCGGTACTGGCGATAGTGGCAACTACTGTTATAGTTGCGAATGTTCGCAGGAACAAGAAAGATAAAGAACTTTTGAAATGAACCGTAAAAGGGAGCAAACATGCTCCCTTTTTGTAATAAATACTACACAAATCATAAAAAAGATGTTATAATGGAATAAACAGGCTATTGTTGTAGCTGACACCCCATATGAAGCAGTTTTTAACAGTATAAGGAGTAATTATGGCACACAGAACGGAAAATGTTGTACTTACAAACATGTGCATGGTATACGACGGAGACAAAATTCTTGTTCAGGACAGAAAAGATCCCGGTTGGCAGGGCATAGCCTTTCCCGGCGGACATATTGAGAAGGGGGAGTCAATCGTCGATTCAGTTATCCGGGAGGTATACGAGGAAACGGGACTGAAAATCGAAAATGTGCGTATTTGCGGTGTAAGTCAATGGACTGCCAAGGATAATTCGTACAGATACATAGTGTTTTTCTTCAAGACAAACTGCTTTTCAGGTGAGCTCCGCCCGTCGGAGGAGGGGGAAGTGTTCTGGATCGACAGAAAGGATCTGAGCAAACACAAGCTTGCAGGTAATTTTGAAAGAAAGCTCGAGGTTTTTGAGGACGATTCGGTTTCCGAGAATTTCTATTGGTTTGAAGAAGGTCAATGGAAGTTTGAAAATAAATGAGGGCGTATGCCCGAAAAGGCAGGGAGGCTGTGAAAGCAATGCCCTTGACGCTCTCCTCCGCACCCGCCGCTTTTCAGAAAGCGGACAATAAATTTCAAAAGAGATATTAGCTTATTCGGCGTTTATAAAAAGTAACTGCGACAAGGAAAGGATATTATATGACACTTCGGGAAACTACCGTAACGGAATTTACAGAGCTTATTGCAAGCACCGCACCGGCGCCCGGCGGCGGCGGCGCTTCTGCCGCCGTGGCGGCTGTGGGCATTGCCCTCGGCGACATGGTGGGAGAGCTTACCGTGGGCAAGAAAAAGTATGCGGACGTTGAGGAAGATATAAAGGCTCTCATGGCAAGGGCGCAGGAACTGCGTGTGCGCTTGCTTTTGCTGATTGACGAGGACGATGAGAATTTCACCCCTCTGTCACGGGCGTACGGTATACCCAAGGACGCACCGGGCAGAGACGAGGAGATGGAAAAGTGCCTTCGCCTTGCCGCAAAAGCGCCGCTTGAGATTTTCGATATATGCTGTGAGACAATAGAAATACAGAACGAATTTGCCCACAAGGGGTCAAAGCTGATGATTTCCGACGCCGCAACAGGCGTGGAGTTTGCACGGGCGGCTCTGTACGGTGCGGCGGTAAACGTAAAGGTCAACACGGCGCTTATGAAGGACAGGGAATATGCTGAAAAGCTGAATTCCCGGATTGATGAAAGGCTTTTCAAATATTCAAGCCTTGCAGACGAAATATTCCGATTTGTATACGACAGATTTTGAGAGGATAGCGTGAAAATTACGTTGATTCAAATCCTTCGTGCAGTTATTTCACGCCCAAATTCTCCTTAAATGAGGGACCCAACCCATTTTTGTTTCCTTCGGAAACACAGGAGAATTTCATAACAATTTGTGCCGCCGCAGGGCGGCGGAATGGAGACCAGCTATGGCTGAACTGCTTAAAGGTGCGGCGGTTGCCGCCGCAATTAACGAAAAACTGACGGAGAGGGTAAAGGCTCTCGGAGAAAAAGGTGTCACACCCACCCTTGCCATACTTCGGGTAGGCGAAAGGGAGGACGATCTCTCCTACGAGAGAGGAGCCGTCAAACGCTGTTCTCAGGTGGGCGTGGAGGTTAAAAAAGTCGTGCTCCCCGAGGACGTGGACGAAAAAACCTTTTTTGCCGCCCTTGATGAGCTGAATCGGGACGGCGGCGTTCACGGAATACTTATGTTCCGCCCTCTGCCCAAGCACATCGACGGGGAAAAGGCGAGAAAAATGCTTTGCCCCGAAAAGGACGTGGACGGCTGTACGGATATGTCCCTGGCGGGAGTGTTCGCAAATTCAAGTCTTGGCTTTGCACCCTGCACCGCACAGGCGGCAATGGAAATACTTCACTATTACGGAATAGACGTTAAGGGCAAAAAAGCGGCAGTTGTGGGCAGAAGCCTTGTTATAGGCCGCCCCGTTGCAATGATGCTTATGCACGAAAACGCCACGGTAACTGTTTGCCATACGAAAACGGAGGATATTCCCTCAGTTACACGGGAGGCGGATATAATAATCGCCGCCGCAGGCGTTATGGAAATGATAGGAGCGGAATATGTAAGACCGGGACAAACGGTTATTGACGTGGGAATTTCATGGAACGAGGAAAAAGGCAAGCTCTGCGGAGACGTAAAGTTTGAGGAGGCGGAGCCGATAGTTTCCGCAATAACCCCCGTGCCCGGCGGAGTGGGCGCCGTTACAACAAGCGTGCTTGTCTCCCATGTGGTAGACGCGGCGGAGAGAGATAGCCTTCGGTAATCATATAAATGAAACACCTTGTATATGCAGACGGCAGTATAAACGGGGAAAATAATATGGAACAGAAAGACCTTTTGGATATATTACATACGGCGGAACGCCTGAAGGACACCACAAGACATTCCTATACCTCGGGCGGCAGGCACGAAAGCGTTGCCGAGCACTCATGGCGGCTGTCTCTCATGGCGTTTCTTATAAAGGATGAGTATCCGGGCCTTGATATGGACAAGGTCATAAAAATGTGCCTTATCCACGATTTGGGGGAGGCGTTTACGGGGGATATTCCCGCTTTTATAAAAACCGACTCCGATGTGAGGCGGGAGGAAATGCTTCTTTCCTCCTGGGTGGAGTCTCTCCCCGAAAAGCTGTCGGCTGAAATGCACTCTCTCTATTCCGAAATGGACGCTCTTGAAACCGATGAAGCGAAGCTGTATAAGTCGCTTGACAAGCTCGAAGCGTTAATTCAGCACAATGAAGCGGACATTTCCACATGGTCCGACAACGAGTACGAGCTGAATTTTATTTACGGAGCCGAAAACTGCCGATTTTCCGAATATACGGAGAAATTCAGGGCTGTTGTCAACGAAGAATGCCGTGAAAAAATCCGCAGGGAAAAGGCGCAGTAACCTATTTTCCACACTCCCGGAGGAATAGCGTGAAAATTACGCTGACCCAAGTCCTTCGTACAGTCATTTCACGCCCAAATTCTCCTTAAAAACGGGACCCAACCCATTTTTGTTTCCTTCGGAAACACAGGAGAATTTCACAACAACTTGTACCGCCGCAGAGCGGCGGAATGGAGATTAATATGATATACATTCTTGAGGATGACGAAAACATTCGAGGACTTATTGAATATGCTCTAAGCGGCTCTGACTTTGAGTGCCGGGGCTTCGGCACGCCGTCACAGTTTTTTTCGGCGGTGCGGAAAGCTCTTCCGTCTCTGGTGCTTCTTGATATTATGCTCCCGGAGGAGGACGGGTTGTCTGTCCTGAAAAAGCTGAGGAGCGCCCCCGAAACAAAAAAAATCCCCGTTATTATGCTCACCGCAAAGGGAACGGAGTACGACAAGGTAGTGGGGCTTGACATGGGGGCGGACGACTACGTAACAAAGCCCTTCGGCATTCTGGAGCTGATTTCCAGAATAAAAGCACAGCTTCGCCGCTTTGAGGAAAGAGGGGTAATCAGCGGAGAGTACAGCTTCGGAGAGCTTTATGTTTCCGCAGACCGGCACACGGTAACGGTGTCGGGCGAGGAAGTGCCGCTTACCTACAAGGAATTCGAGCTTTTACT
>JAQXKW010000112.1 GCA_029010655.1 Clostridia bacterium
AACTCCTACACAAAGAACGAAAAGCTGGCAATAGCCGAACATCACCTTATTCCCAAGCAGCTGAAACGCCACGGTGTAACAAAGCGAAATATTCGCATATCGGACACAGTTGTGGGAGAAATAATAGACGGGTATACCAGAGAATCGGGCGTGAGAAATCTGGAGCGTGAAATCGCATCCCTTATAAGAAAAGCCGCAAGAATTATGATTGAAACCGGCAAGAAATCCGTTACGGTTACAAAGGAAAACCTTTACGAACTGCTGGGTCCCCGCAGATTTCTTGACGAGGAAAAGCAGACCGAGGATCAAATCGGCGTTGTCAACGGACTTGCCTATACTTCAGTGGGCGGCGATATGCTTAAAGTTGAGAGCGCAATAATGAACGGAAGCGGAAAGTTAGAGCTTACGGGAACTTTAGGCGACGTTATGAAGGAGTCCGCACATATTGCGGTAAGCTTTATAAGGGCAAACGCAAAAGAGCTGGGAATTTCCGAAGATTTTTACAAATCAAAGGATATTCATATCCATGTTCCCGAGGGAGCAACGCCAAAGGACGGACCTTCCGCTGGAGTTACCATTCTTTCTTCCCTTGTCAGCACGCTGACCGGCACGCCCGTGCGGCACGACACCGCTATGACGGGAGAACTGACCCTTACGGGCAGAGTTCTTCCCATAGGGGGTCTTCGTGAAAAGACTACTGCGGCGTGGAACGCAGGTATAAAAAGGGTCATAATTCCCGCCGATAATATTACTGATTTAGAAGAAATCGACCCGATTGTCAGACAGAGCCTTTTGTTTATTCCGTGCAGGAGAGCGCCGGAGGTGCTTGACGAAATCCTCGTTAAAGAAAAGCATGCAGTGTCTCCTTCGGAAAACGAGGAAATTATACCCGACAGGGTTATTCCCAAGGAAAGCCGCATACATAGCTCAGCCTCGCTTTGCGATGAAAGGACATAATATTGAAGCTTAATCTTAACAATACTTCTCTTAAAATATCTGCCGGACTGCCCTCCCAGTTCCCTTCGGACAATATTCCGCAGGTTGCCTTTTCCGGCAGGTCAAACGTGGGCAAAAGCTCGCTAATTAACTGCCTTTTGCAGAGAAAAAGCCTTGCACGGGTAAGCAGTACGCCGGGAAAAACCATAACCGTCAATTTTTATAATATTGACAACAAGCTCATGTTCACCGATTTGCCCGGCTACGGCTTTGCAAAGCGAACCTTTGAGGACAAAAAGCGCTGGTCGGGACTTACCGACGCCTATTTCACAGGAAACAGGAATATCGACCGTTTGAAATGCGTAATCCAGCTTATCGACGGAAAAGTAGGTCCCACAAAAGACGATTTGCAGATGATTAATTATCTTGCGGAAACTGAAACTCCGTATATTATCGTTTATACAAAGACCGACAAGCTGAACGCTACCGCAAAAAAGGAGCTTCTCGCCTCCTTCGGAGGCTTTGAAGGAGTTATTGCCGAAATCATGTTTTCCTCTGAAACTAAGGCGGGGCGTGAAGAGCTTTGGAAGTGTATCTGCGATATTTGCAAAATCAACTGAACCGAAAGGATAATAAGAAATGATTTCAGACCTTATCAGAAATCTGATGAACGGCGCAGACATACGTGAGGTTTTGCCCGGCGTCGTATTTACAATAATTGTTGTGCTGTTTTCCCTTTCCTTTCATGAGCTGGCACACGGCTTTATGGCACACAAGCTGGGAGACCCTACCGCAAGAAATTTGGGACGGCTGACTCTTGACCCTTCAAAGCATCTTGATCCCATAGGCACTATCTGCATGATGCTTTTCGGCTTCGGTTGGGCAAAGCCCGTTCCCGTAAACACAAGATATTTCAAAAAGCCCCGCCGTGACATGGCGCTGACAGCGCTTGCGGGTCCTGTTTCAAATATTATAATTTCATTTGTATCAGTCCTTGTGCTCAGAATAATTCTTGCGCTGTCCTATGACGCAGGTTTGTTTATGTATACGGGATTCAGCTCGCAGGTTATAACGGGTCAGTCAATCGGCACTATTCTTGTTTGCCTTTTGGCACAGCTGTTTTATTATTTCCATATTCTGAATCTTTATCTCGCCGTCTTTAATCTGATACCTATTCCCCCTTTGGACGGCTCCCGTATTCTCTTTATTTTCCTGCCCGACAGACTGTATTTCGGGCTTATGAAATACGAGAGAATAATTATGATTGTTATGCTTTTGCTTCTGTTTACGGGATTTCTCTCAACTCCCCTTTCCCTTCTGTGCGGACTTTTAAGCAACGGCATGAACGCACTTATATCCCTTATACCCGGACTGTAATATGGAAACAATAAACTACAAGCTCGAAAAGTTTGAAGGCCCTCTGGATTTGTGCCTTTCGCTGATTCACAAGAACAAAATGAGTATTGAAGATATTCAGATTTCCGTTCTCTGCGAACAGTATATGGAGTATATAAACAAAGCTGAGGAACAAAGCATTGAGCTTTCAAGCGATTTTCTGCTTATGGCAAGCGAGCTTATGCTCATAAAAAGCAAAATGCTCCTGCCCCGTGAGAGCGAGGACGAGGAAGACCCCAGAGCCGCTCTTGCCGCCGCAGTGTTGGAGTATCAGAGAACAAAAGAGGCGTCCGTATATCTGAAGGAGCTGTACGGAGAATACGGCTCAAGAATGATAAAGGATACCGATGAAATAACCGTTGACAGAAATTTTGTAAAGGAGCACAGCGTATATCTTTTGGCTGAGGCTCTGTCAAGGGTTATGAGCGAGGTTAAAGTAACCGACGAGGAAGCAAGAGAGCGTTTCAAGCCCCTGATTATTCAAAAGAGAGTGTCAGTTGCGTCCATCGTTGAAAATCTGGCAAAAAGACTGAGGGGCGGAAAAAAGGTCAGCCTTGAGGGCTTTTTCCGAAGTGCGGATTCAAGAAGCGAGCTTGTTTCAATGTTTCTTGCAATGCTTGAGCTTCTGAAATCAGGCGTTCTTGTCCTTGAAGAAGAAGGAACCTCCGCCGACGAGGAAGGCGTTATTGACGCCGTGTCCGGCGTGTCTGTGTCGCTTGAGGAAGGTGCGGACATATCAAGACTTACGGAAATTATCAAGGATCAGTAAAGGTACGGTATGGAAGAAATTACAGTAACAGAAGAACTGAAGGACGGCGAAAATGAGCTTGATGAAGCTCTTGTTGCGGAAGAAAATGTTGTTGAAGAAGCACCGCCCGAAGATATTGACGTGCGGCACTGCCGAAAGATAATCGAGGCTGTGCTGTTCGCCGCAGGTTATCCTGTGCCTTATGCAAAACTGGCGTCTGTTTTGGAAATCAGCAAGGGCGCCGTAAAACGGATTGTTCACGAATATGCGGAAGTCTATAATAACGACGACGGCGATATTCCCCGGGGAATAATGCTCCTTATGTTTGAAGGCTCCTGTCAGCTTTGCACAAGAGAGCAGTACGGAACATACGTAAGAGAAGCGCTGGGAATAAAGAGGGGCGGAAATCTTTCGCAGTCATCTATTGAAACGCTGGCAATAGTTGCCTATAACGAGCCTGTCACCAGAGCGTATATCGAAACGGTGCGCGGAGTTGATTCCTCATACGCCGTAAACAGTCTTGTGGAAAAGCACCTGATTGAATCCTGCGGCAGACTTGACGTGCCGGGCAGACCGAGACTTTATCGCACTACGGAGAATTTTCTCCGTGTGTTCGGGCTTGATTCACTTGCGGATCTTCCCGAGGTCTCCGTTCCGACCGGCGGAATACAGGAAAAAATCGTAATTCCCGAGGACGGGGAGACAGAGGATCAGGCAGAACTGCCGGAAAACCAGCTCGAAGAATAATTCCGAAAAGGATGTGAGACAGTGACAGCCCTATATATTTTATTGGGAATTATTGCCCTTATTGCGGCAATTCTTTGTCTCACAGTTGGAGTGCGTTTCAAGTATGATTCCGACACGCTCTGCGTCAAGCTGATACTTGGTATTTTTGAAATCGGAATTATGCCGAAAAAAAAGAAATTCAAAGGAACAAAAAAGCTTTCCCGAAAGCTGAAAGGCAAAAAAATAAGCCAAATGACCTTTGAGGACAAAAAGAAAGAAAAAGAAACGCACAAAAAAGAAAAGAAATTAAAGACTAAGTTTGAGAGAACGGGAAATACCGTGGATGACTTTATTTCCGCCGTGTCTGAGATGACAAACAGCCCAGAAGCTCTTCGGCTTCTGCTGACAGCATTAAGAAATTTGGCGAAAGATTTCAAAAAATCCCTGAAAATTCGCATTTTCAGCCTAAAAGCATCAATAGACACGGGAGACGCCGCCGAAACCTGCATATGCTGCGGCGCAATCTCTCAGCTTACGGAATACTTTCTTGAGTTTGCAGGAAACTATACATGCCTTTACCCTGTTGAGAAAGGCAGCGTGTGCATCTCCCCTGTTTTTGACGGGTCGGGAAACCGCTTCGATATATCCTTCAAAATCAAGATAAGAATATTCAGCGTAGTAAAAGCGTTTATCAGTTCAATAAAAGACAATATTAAAATACAAAAACAATATTTACCCGTAAAGGAAAGGACAGAAAAATGAGCGACAACAAAATGGCGGAAATGATTCGTGCTTCAATAGAGGGCATTAAATCCTCGTTTGATGCAAACACGGTAACCGGCACACCCATAAGCACTGCCAACGGAACCGTTATTATCCCCGTTTCAAAGCTGAGCGTTGGCTTTGTCAGCGGCGGACTTGACTATCTGGGAAAGAACGGCGCAAAGGAAAATCCCGCCAACAATTTCGGCGGAGGCGGCGGAACGGGCGCATCTGTCACACCCGTGGCGTTCATCGTGGTTAAGCCCGACGGAAATGTGCAGATGCTTAATATTTCTGAAAAGCCCGAGCCCACAGACACCGTATCTCAGGTTATCGGCGCTATTGAGCGCTCCCCCGAGCTTATCGAAAAGCTGAGAGACATATTTAAGAAAAAAGAGCAATAATTGCAAATTTAACTCCGTATAACCCTCTGACCCTTTGCAGATTATTAATGTAAAGGGGTGAAAAAATGAGAAAAATATTTTTTACGGTCGTTTGCGCCGTTATTACATTATCAATGCTGACAAAAGGCGCAGGAGCCGAAGAAGCACTGTCCTTAAGCGCAAAATCCGCAGTTTTAATAAATGCAGAGGAAAACAGCGTTATTTATTCGAGAAACTGCAACGAAAGGCTTCCTATGGCAAGCACCACAAAAATTATGACGGCGCTTGTGGCCTTGGAAAACTGCCCGCTTGACACCTTAATAACCGTTGACGAGCGTTCAGTAGGTGTTGAGGGCTCGTCAGTTTACCTGAAAAAAGGCGAAAAGCTGACCCTTGAAAACCTTCTGTATGCCCTTCTTTTGCAGAGTGCAAACGATGCGGCAACAGCTATTGCCGTAAAGGTAGGCGGAAGCGTTGAGGGCTTTGCGGATATGATGAACAAAAAAGCCTCAGAGCTGGGGCTGTGCGACACTCATTTTACAAACCCTCACGGGCTTGACGACGAGAACCACTACACAACGGCTCTGGAGCTTGCAAAAATTGCGGCGGCGGCACTTAAAAACCCCCAATTCAAAAAAATCGTTTCCACTTATAAAGCAGAAATTCCCAATGACGGCTGTCAGCGTATTCTCGTAAACCACAACAGGCTTCTTCGTGAGTATGACGGCTGTATTGGTGTTAAGACAGGCTTTACAAGAAGATGCGGCAGATGCCTTGTGTCCGCCGCAAGCAGAGACGGCCTTACCCTTATTGCCGTAACGCTTTCTGCTCCCGACGACTGGAACGACCACAAAAAAATGCTGGATTACGGCTTTTCAATGTACGAAACCGTAACCCTGACGGGTGAAAGCGGAATTATATTTGATGTTCCCGTTGCCGGCGGCGAAAAGGAATACGCCAGAGTTTGCACGGACGGTAATATTAAAATTACACTTCCACGAAGCGACGGAGAGATTACCGTAACTGCCGAAATGCCGAAGTTTATGTTTGCACCTTTGAAAAAGTCTACCGTTATAGGTAAGCTGTGCTTTTACAGAAACGGTGAAATCATAAAGGAAGCAGACTTATATACCGTGGGAGACTGCCCTGCCCGAAAGTGATAATATGGAAAAAATCAGACTGCAAAAATTTTTCACCGATTGCGGTGTAATGTCCCGGCGTGCCTGTGAAAAGGAGATTGAAGCCGGAAATATACTTGTGAACGGCAAAGCCGCCTTTTTAGGTGATAAAATCGACCCAGATGCCGACGAGGTTATATGGAACGGGAAAACTATCCGTTATACAAGGAAAGACTTCACATATATTATGCTTAATAAGCCTATGGGGTATGTGACCACCATGTCGGACGAAAAGGGCAGAAAAACTGCCGCAGAGCTTGTGTCTGGCGTGGGAGTCCGTGTGTTCCCTGTTGGCAGGCTTGACATGTATTCGGAAGGACTGCTTATATTTACAGATGACGGCGAGCTTGCAAACAAGCTGACACACCCCTCCGGCAATCTTTCAAAGGAGTATTCTGTTAAGATTAAAGGGTTACTTACCGAAGACGATATAAATGCTCTGAGGACTCCCATGGAGCTTGACGGGTACCGCCTCCGTCCCGTTGAAGCTGCTCTCGTTTCAAGCGGAACTGACCGTGACGGGTGCGATTATTCAATTCTTCACATAACCCTGTATGAGGGCAGAAACAGACAGATAAGACGAATGTGCGAAAAATGCGGACTTACGGTAATGCGGCTTCGCAGAATTTCCGAATGCGGCATTTCCCTTGGGACACTTCCCCCGGGAAAATGGCGAAAGCTTTCGGAAAACGAGATTAATACATTGAAAAACGCATAGACCTTCGGAAACATAACTATGGAAAATATGAAAATATACAACTCTGCGCCCTCACCGGAGGGCAGACTTCAAAAAGAGATTGACGCATTCAATCTGCTTGACAGGCTGAATATACCCTACGAGCGTGTGGAGCATGAAGCGGCTATGACTATTGACGACTGCGGCGGGGTAGATAATGTTCTCGGAACCGAGCTTTGCAAAAATCTGTTTTTGACAAATTCCGCAAAAACCGCATATTATCTTCTGCTTCTCCCCGGCGACAAAGCCTTTAAGACAAAGGAAGTCAGCCGTCAGATAGGCTCAACAAGGCTTTCCTTC
>JAQXKW010000113.1 GCA_029010655.1 Clostridia bacterium
CCCCAAGCAAATTATCGAAGTCCGAAATCTTATCAGAACCTTGGGGCGTGACCACACAGTAATCCTTTCCACCCACATTCTGTCGGAGGCGCAGGCGGTTTGCGACAGGATTGTTATAATCAATCAGGGGAAAATTTTAGCGGACGAAAAATCCGAAAGCATCACCCGTGCCGTAAACGAAAACACAAAATTCATGCTGAAGATTATCGGCTCTCAAAGAGACGTTTCCTCGGCGTTAAGGGAAGTCGACGGGGTGCTGTCCGTTCAGGTTTCGGGCGGCTCCGAGAGAGACTCCTTTACCTATCACGTGGAAAGCGAAGCGGGACGTGATGTCAGACGGGACATATTCTTCAAAATGGCAGAGCGGGGCTTTCCCATTATAGAGCTTACAAGGGAAGGCGTTTCTCTTGAGGACGTGTTCATAAAGCTCACAGACACACAATCAGGATCCCGCAAAGAAAGGAGAGCAAAATGACAGCTGTATATAAGCGTGAAATGCGCTCGTTTTTCACCACCCCCACAGGGTACGTTTTTGCGGCGGTATTCCTTTGCGCCGCAGGCTTTCTGTTCAGCCTGACCACCCTGCAAATGCAGACAAATGACGTTTCCGCATACTATCAGATACTGATGTACGCCTATATTGTCATTATTCCTCTGCTGACCATGAAATCCTTTGCGGAGGAGAAAAAAGCAAAGACGGAACAGCTTTTGCTGACCTCCCCTGTCAGCCTTACCTCCATTGTGCTGGGCAAATTCTTTGCCGCCGCCACCATGTTCCTCGGAACGGTTGCGCTGACCTTTCTTTTCACCGTTCCCCTTGCAGTCTACTCCGACCCCAACTGGGCGAAGATTTTCGGCTGTACTATCGGAATCGTGCTTATAGGACTTTGCTTTATAGCCGTGGGACTTTTTATGTCCTCCTTAACCGACAGCCAGTTTACGGCGGCGGTTTCCACTATCGCCGTTCTTGCGGGGCTTGTGGTTGTGGCGGTGCTGAACGGACTTATAAACAACTACTATCTGCGGCTTGTTCTCGACTGGATTTCCATATACTCCCGTTTCAGGAACTTTACCTACGGAATATTTGACATTCCCTCGGCAATTTACTATATTTCCGTCTGCGCCGTATTTCTGTTTCTCACGGTGCGTGTTTACGACAAGCGCCGCACGGCATAAGGGAGGACGGATAAATGAAATACTACAACGATAAAAAAAGAAAATTCAATATTATAGGAACCGCCGTCACGGCGCTGCTTCTTGCAGCGGCGGTGCTGATAAACATTACCGTCTACGTTCTGGCGGACAAATTCAGATGGTATATCGACATGACAAAGGGGCAGGTATATTCCCTTTGCGACGCATCAAAGGAAATACTTTCCGATGTAAAGGACGAGGTAAACATTTACTTTGCCGTGGAAGCGGACAAGGTTTACGAAGCCTCACCCAATCTTTACTACGTTTATCAGACGGCCCGTGAAATGGAGGCGGATTTTGACAATATTCACGTAAAATGCGTTGATATTATTAAAAATCCCGCATTTTTCAAGGGCTATCACACCACGGCGGCGCAGGACATTTACACCACCTCCGTTATTGTGGAAAGCGGAACGGAATTCCGTCTTTACACGGTAGACTCCTTCTTCGTAACAAACGAGGACGGAAAAATTTGGGCGTACGAGGGCGAATACAAGCTCGTCACCGCAGTTCTTACGGTAACTGCCGCCGAAATGCCCGTTGTGGCGTTCACCGCCTCCCACGGGGAAAAGACGGGAGATAAAGCAAAGGCTCTGGTATCCCTGTTCTCCGACGGGGGATTTGAGGTAGTTGACGTTGATTTGTCCCGTGAGGAGCTTCCGGAGGACGTGCGGATAGTGGTTGTAAACGACCCCGTTTACGATTTCACCGGAATTGAAGGGGGAGACGCCGACGAAATAAAGAAGCTGGACGCCTTTATGGACACCTTCGGAACGCTTATGGTATTCTCAAGCCCCGAAAACGCCGGAAATCTTACAAACCTCAGCGAATTTCTCTCCGAATGGGGAATTGCCTTTACCCCCGACACCTATATTAAGGACACCTCCCATTCCCTTTCCGTTGACGGCAAAAAGGTGCTGGCGGACTACACCTCAGACAGCATGGGTGCGTCTCTATACCTTGACATTGCCAACATGGAAAACGCGCCCAAAACGGTTATGGGCAATGTTATGCCCCTGAAGGTGCTTTACGAAGAGGACGACCAGCTTGACGGCTCAAAGCAGACCTCGCCCGTGCTGACAGCATATGACACCGCAAAGGCGGTCAGCGCAGAGGGCGAAACGGACGCAGGCGGCGTTCCCCTGCTTACCGTAACCAGAGAAACAAAGCTCATTGACAACGAATATTACTATTCCTACGTGCTGGTGGGCGGTTCGGCAGATTTCCTCTCCGACAGCTATATTAATTCCACCTCTTTTGCAAACAGAGACATTGTATATAACACAATGAAAACCACCGGCATTAAGCGGATTCCCGCCGATATTGAGCCGAAGGTCTTGGACGACACGGAAATGACCGTTTCCACCGCCCAGGCTAACCGCTGGACTGTTGCGCTTACCGTATGCATGCCGGCAGTATTCGCCCTTGCGGGAGTAGTTGTATATATCAGGAGAAAGAATTTATGAAGCGGCAGAATATACTATTAATCGTTCTCGCCGTACTGTTCGCCCTTCTTCTCGTTTCCTATATTCTGATTATCAGACCTATTGAAAAGGAGAACAACAAGGAGGAGGAGACCCCCGCTCCCGAAACGGAGTCGGGGGAGGCTCTCGGAATATCGGACAGATATTTCCTGTTCACCTCTCTTGAAAAAAGCGATATTGAATCTATTGAGGTTTCAAACCAGTTCGGCGGCTTTACCTTCGTTTCCGACAAGGACGGTAATTTCAGCATAAAGGGATATGAAACGCTGAATGTAGACTCCCAGAAGCTTGCCTCTCTTGTAAGCGTCAGCACCTATACCCTTGCCAAAACAAAGGTGGGCAGCTCCCTTTCCGACGAAAAGCTGGAGGAATACGGTCTGCTTTCCCCGCAGGCGTGGTGGATCGTTACCGACCGTGACGGAAACCGCTTCAGAGTATTTGTAGGAGACAGGCTTCTCACCGGCGGCGGATATTACTGCATGTTTGACGGAAGACGGAGCGTTTATGTTCTGGGAAACGAGGTTGCGGACACAATTCTCGTCCCCACGGAAAAGTACGTGACCCCCGTTATCTGTGCGGGCATCTCTCAGGACGATTACTTTACCGTGGACAACTTTACCGTTTTCAAGGACGGCGAGCCCCTTACGAGAATCCGGCTTGTGGACAAGGAGGATCAGATAAACCCCGACGCTTTGGCGGAGTGTATTATGGATTATCCTGCGGCGTACTACCCCAACACGTCCCTTTATTACGAGATACTTTATAAATTCATGTCCTTTACCGCAGACGAGTGCGTGAAAATAGGAGCCGAGGACGAGGACTTTGAAAAATACGGACTTGCCGATCCCGCTCACGTTATTATTTTCGACTACAAAAGCTACAATTACAGAATATATTTCAGTGAACTTACCGACGGGAAATACTATGTTTTCTCAAATCTCTACCCGGACGTTATCGGCTATGTGGACGCAGACGAGTACGCTTATCTGGAATACGACCTGATAAAATGGATAGACCCGTACGTGTTCCAGCAGTATATTAACGATATTGACGAAATTACCGTTTCCTCCGGCGACGTGAACGCCACGTTCAGGATTACCCATATTCCCGTGGAGGGCTCGGAGGACAGGAAAAACGAAAAGATTTCCGTAAACGCAAACGGAAAACAGCTTTCGGAAAGCGCATCGGAAAACTTCCGCCAGTATTACAAAAACCTGCTTGCAATTTCCATTCGCGATTACTGCACCGCCGACGAATACTGCACCCTCTCAAAGGAGGAGCTTGACGCTCTTTGTGCCGACACCGACGGAGCATACCTTACCTTCACCTACAAAAAGCTCTCAGGCGACACGCAGACTCTGCGCTTCTACCGTTATTCCACCCGTCACTCCCTTGTAACGGTTGACGGAGCGGGAGAATTCTACGTCCTTACCGATCTGGTAGACAAAATCAGAAACGACACCGTAAGAATCCTCTCCGGCGAGGAAGTTGTCGCATATTCCAAGAGCTGACAAAAGAGAAAGGAATGACCCTTATGAAAAGAATTTTTTCCCTGCTTCTTGCGGCAGTTATGCTTCTTTCCCTTTTCTCCTGCGATAAAAAGGACGCAGAGGAGGAAAGGGAAGAGCCCGCCTACACGGCTTCCGATATTGCCATATCAACGGAGCATTTCAGCTTTACACGGGCTGAGGTATCGTATGTTTTCCACAAGAACTATTCCGATTTCAAGTACAATTATCCCGACAGCGTTGATATGTATAATATTGACACGGGCTCTACCCTTAAAAGCCAAATATACTACGACGATTATACTTGGTTTAAGTATTTTGCCGACGCCGCAACGGAGTATATGGAACAGCTTCTGGTATTCTGCGAGGGAGCGCTTACGGAAGGGCTTGAGCTTACGGACGAGGACAGGGAGGATATTGACGCCGCCGTGCGCTCGTGGACCGACTACGCAAAGGACTACGCCTACACGGAAAAAGAGCTTTTCGGAAAGTTCTTCAACGGGGACGTAACGCCGGACGTTATGCGCTCCTTTATGGAAAAGGAAACTCTTGCGGTGAAATACCAATCGCTTATCGCCTCCGAATATTCCTTTACGGACGAGGAGCTGAAAAGCTA
>JAQXKW010000114.1 GCA_029010655.1 Clostridia bacterium
TCCGAATAGAAATCGGGAACGTACAGCCACTTTTCCCTGTCGTAGTCCTCCCGTCCGGAGGGGACAAGGGCGTCCTCAAAGGTCAGTACGTCTATTTCCGTTGTGAGAGCTGACGGCACGTGTTTCATAGCTTTTCGTACAGCTCTTCTGCCGTATCCGCAATCACTTCGGCGCCGGCAGTGCGCAGGCTGTCTCTGCTTCTGAAGCCCCAAGTTACGAAAATACCGTCAATTCCGGCATTTTTTGCCGTTTCCACGTCCACCTCGGAATCCCCTACATACACGGGATTTTTCGCCCCCGTTATTCTAATTGCCTCAAAGACGGAGTCCGGCGCCGGCTTTCTTGCAATACCCGCTTTTTCGCCGATGGCGGCTTTTACAAGTCCGGGGAAAAACATATCCGCAAGCTTTTTTACCGCCGGGTCGATTTTATTTGACACTATGGCGCAGGGCACACCTTCGTCGCGCAGCTTTTCCAAAAGCTCCGTAATGCCGGGATAAACCGATGTTGTGTCCGTGCTGTGGAGCGAATAATATGTTTTGAAATCCCGAAGAACAGCCTCTGCGGTGCATTTGTCCGTGCCCTCGGGCAAAGACCTATCCACCAGAACCTTAACGCCGTTTCCCACGAAGGTACGAACCTCCTCTAAGGTGCGCGTAGGGAAGGAATATGCCGTCAATACGGCGTTTACGGCGGAATGGAGGTCGCCCAGCGTATCAAGGAGCGTGCCGTCCATATCGAATATTACGGAATCATGCTTCATTTTCGTTCTTTACCTTTACATCCACTCTCATTTTCGTTCTCTGTGCGGTCATGCCTTTAAGCTCCACCGCATAATCAAGGATGAGAAGCCCCCCGTTCTCCGTAAGCCTGTTGTCCACACGCCTTGCATAGACGCACATTTCAAGGGCGCCGTACGGAGTTTTATAAACGCTGTACTGCCTTTTGCCCTCCTCGATTATAAAAGAGGAGGAAAGAGTACCGCTTCGGGTTATTGTAACGCATTTGGGAGAGCATTTGGAAAAGGAAATCTCCGTTTGGCAAATTCCGTCACGGGAGAGCTCATCTTCATTATACGATACGGAAAATCTGTCTCCCGTAATATAATTTCCCTCGGTTGTAAAAATATATACACCGTTTTCCGCTTCTGCGCTTCTCTGCTCCGCAGCCTCAAGGATTTCCTCGGGGCTGTCCCCGCGGAGCACCGCCTCGCCGAAAAAGCCCGTTCCCGTCATATCCCTTTGGGTGCTGTGTATTTTTATAATGGCGGTTTCTCCCGGGGAAAGCTCCTTTTCGTCCTTTGAATATTCTGAAATCGGCATTATTTTCTGAATTCTTCTATGTCCTCGTCGCCTGCAAAATTATCGTGGAGGCAGGGGGAGGCGTCAACAGCCTTATAGCCCATGTCATCAAGAGCGGGCTTTGCCCAGTAAACGGCGTTCTTTATTACCTGAATTACATAGGGATTTTTGAAGGTAGGCACGGTCTCATGTCCGGGCTGGAAATAGAACACCTTTCCGTAGCCTCTTTTCCACGTACAGCCGGAGCGGAACACATAGCCCTTTTCGTACCAGCCGAGAAAGACGATTTCATCGGGGTCGGGAATCTGGAAGGGCTCGGCGTAAACCTCCTCCTCCGCTATCTTAAAGTGGGTGGGAATTCCCTTTGCAATGGGGTGCGTGGGGTTTATATTCCACACGATTTCCTGCATGTTTGCGCCCCAGGTAAGGTTGCCCGTTGTTCCCACAACAGTATCGAAAACCTTTGAATAATGAGCGGAATGGAGAGCGATAAGCCCCATGCCCATATAAACTCTGCGGCGCAACTTTGCCGCAAGCTCGTCGGGAACCTCCCAATGGTACATATGTCCCCACCAGATAAGCACGTCCGTACTGTTAATAACCTCGTCGGGCAAGCCACATTCCGGCTCGTCGAGAGACGCAAGTCTTATATTGAAATCGTCGCATTTAATAGCCTCTGCAATGCAGGCATGAAGCCCCTCGGGGTAAATATCCTTTGCGGGACCGTCCTGCTTTTCGTGCCTGTATTCGTTCCATATTGTTACATTGATTTTCTTTTCCATAGCTGTAATCCTTTCATGCTCGGGTTACTTGAAGTTTAACACATTTTTCCGATTTTTGCAACAGTTTTTTCGGCTGCGCGGCGGCTTTTTTCAGCGGTTTTTTTCGTTGTTTTTTTCTGATATACAAAAAAAATCTTGACAAGGACGCATATGTGTGTATAATATATACCGACAAGCGAATACGGGGGTGCTGCCGTAGGGCGGCTGAGACGGAAAAATTTCCGAACCCTTGAACCTGATACGGGTAATGCCGGCGTAGGGAGATGTTTTTTTGAGTTTATTCAGGCTCTCTCGGCACGTCCGAGAGAGCCTTTTTTATAACAAAAGGAGAAGAAAAATGAAAAACAAAAA
>JAQXKW010000115.1 GCA_029010655.1 Clostridia bacterium
ATTAAAAGGATTATAGTCAATAAGGTTTCTTCGGATGATTTTCCGGGTACTGCGGATATGAATTCGGACGGGAAAATCAACGCAATGGACGTTTTGCTTTTGAAAAAACTGGTTTTGGGAATATCCTAATAAAAGGGCGGCGGTGCCGCCCTTTTTCACGGTGAAGAAAAGTTTAGCCGACTCCTCAAATACTTTCTCTTATTAAAGTTTTTTGGGGTTCTTAGTACCTTTTTTCCTAAAAAAGGTACTAAGCGGAGTGAGAGGCGGAGCCTCACATGCCGCTTTGTCTCAAAAAAGCAAAAAACCTCGGGCGCGCAGATGCGTGCCCGAGGTTTTTATTATCTTTCGGAGCGAAGCGCTTCGCCGGGGGTGTCCGGAAAAGCCGCTTAACCGGTAATACCGGAGCGCTCGATACCCTGGATAATATACTTCTGTCCTATACAGTACAGTATCAGCAGAGGAAGCAGTATGAGAATACCGCAGGTATTGATTATGGCAGTATTATACATGGTGCTTGCCGCAGATGTATTAAGCGCCAGCGACGTGGGGATACTTACGATGTCCGGCATAAGTGTGGGTCCCGAGGTAGTGAAGAACGTATTCGTATAGAAATTATCCGTCCACTGCCATGAGAAGGCAAACATAAATACCGTAATCATCATGGGTATTGCGTTGGGCAGAACGATTTGCACAAAGGTTCTGAACACGCCTGCGCCGTCCACTGCCGCAGACTCCTCCAGCTCGTCGGGAATTCCCGAGAAGAACTGACGGAGCATAAAGATATAAAGTCCGTTCTTAAACGCCAGCGCCGTTGCGGACAAAATCCACAGAGGCCAATAGGTGTTTACAAGGTTCAGCGAGGTGTCCTCAACCAGACTTATCCAGTCCACGACGCCGCCGCCCAAAAGGTTCATAATGCCCAGAATATCAAAGTATCTGAACTCCATAAACATGGACAGCTGGAGAGTGGAGTGAGGAACTATCATGGTGAACACTACCAGCAAAAACAGGAACTTATTGAACTTGAACTTAAACTTCGCAAAGCCGTATCCTACCAGACTGCACACAAACGTCTGAATAAGGGCGCAACTTCCTGACAGGATAAACGTATTGAGAAGCGCTTTCAGATACCCGTTCTCGGTTATAATCGCCGCATAGGTGCCCAGGGTGGGGTATCTGGGAATAAGTCTTACCGTTACGTCGATAAAGTCCTCGGGACTCATAAAGGACGATGCAATTTTTGAATAGAAGGGGAACAGGATTACGTAGGAAACGCCGATAAGCAACACCAGACGGAATATGTACCATACTACTCTTCCCAGGAAGTAGCCGCTGATGTATTTGCTTTTCAGCCTTTCGGACAGGGGGGTACGGTCAAATTCCACACGAATTTTGTTCTTGCTTTCCTTTTTTACCTTTGTAACAGTTACATTTTCGTTAGCCATTATTTCGTACCTCCTTCCTTAGTCCTTCTTCTGATAGAAGACGAAAGCACTTATGATGCCCGCCACTATCGCAACGATCAGTATGACGATCAGGAAGTACATCCACGCCATTGCCGAGCTTATTACTTTTGCGTCGCCTGCCTGGTTATACAGCGTATTAACGTACGACATTACCGCATTGTTCTCCGACGTGAACGAGTCGATTACCGTATACACGGCATTAACCAAAATCATGGGAGAAATCATGGGAAGTGTTATTTTCCAGAAGGTTTCCCAAGCGGAGGCGCCTTCTATCTGGCAGGATTCGTAAATCGCCGGAGAGATACCCTGAAGTCCCGCAAGGAAAATCAGCATCTGTACGCCGGAACGGTTTACTATATCGAATATGTTATTTACCGCCGTGGTAACAAATTCCACCAAATCGGAGCCTATTGCCATGGAGGAGAACAGGCTCTGTAGGTCGGTGGCGGACACAATCTGCGACGCGCCCGACGACGCTGACGCGCCCGTATCTATTCCCTCCGTGGTGGAGCTCATGTAATCATTGAGCACGTTTGATGCGTCAATGCTTGCGATAAGTCCCGTTGTCAGAAGCACGGGAATAAAGAATATTGCACGGAACGCCGCTCTGCCCACCATCTTCTGATTCAAAAGTATGGCGATAAACAGGGAGAACAGGAGTATTGTGGGAATATCCACCAACAGCCCCTCTATTCCCGACAGCAGCGTCTGCACGAAGGTTGCGTCGGCAAGTGCGGCTTTATAGTTGTTAATTCCTACCCAAACCAGCTCGTAGCCGCCGCCGGTAAGGATATCTATTTCGTTGAAGCTGTACTTCAGCGAGCTGTAAATTATGGGAAGATAGATAAGCACAAAGCCGAGAAGGAAGGGCAGAATGAACAGCCAGCCTACCCTTGCTTTTCTTGCCTGAAGGGAGGCGCCTTTTCTGTTTTCCTTAACTATTCCCAAGTCCTTATCGGACTTTCTGAAAAAGTTTAATCTGAATCTCATTTCGGCCCCTCCTTTCACTTATCTACTCTGATGAAGCTCAGCGCATCAACAGGATATGTTTCGCCGTCAAAGGTTGCATCAACGGCAAATGAGTTATAGTTGATAATGAAGCTCGTACCGTTTTCATAGCCCACTCTTACTACGGAGCCCAGCTCTGTGGTCACCTTTGAAGTGCTTGTGCCGGCGGTATTGTTCTTCTTATTGCTTGTGGTGGTGGTAACTTCTCCTGCCTCACCTCTGGATTTCTCCAGCTCGGCACGCTTTTTAGCTCTTTCCGCCTCTTTTGCGGCTGCTTCTTCCTCCGCCTTCTTCTGAGCCAGCTCCTCGGGAGTGAGCTCCTGCTCTTCTGCGGTAATTGTTCTCACCGCATCAAGCAGTTCGTGGTCGGTAATCTTCGAGGTCTGCAGATCTCCCAGAGCCTCGTTGACGGTCTGATAGTACTCTACCATATCGTTCTTCCAAATGTCGTAGGATACGGAATAGTACTTGTTATACTCGTCGGATTCCTTCAGTGCGCTGGTGTTCTGGTAGCACAGGGTGAAGTAGAGAGACGCGCCGTTCTCGATATTCTTGAGAATTGCGTACTGCACGTCGCCCTCCATATTTACTGCACCGCCCGTGTAGTTCACGTAGCCGTGAAGCACGATTGCAGTAAAGGGAATGGACGCCGCCGCCTTAAGGAAGTTACTGGACTCTGTGGGAATATTGATAATATGGTCAACATAGGGAAGCGTATATGCGTTACCGCCGTCAACCATAACGCTGAAGTTTTCGTTAAGTCCTGCAAGAACCTCTGTTGTGAAGCCCTTGGAGTCCTCGCGGTTATAAGGATCGTCCTCGTCAAAGTCGGAGTTCAGATCCGTACCGAGGGTGGAAACGGAAATACCGGTGAGCCCCTGCTCCTTATAATCGTCAAGCTTTGATGAGAGTCTGTCTGCAAAGTATCCGTATCTGGACGGGGAGATTGCCAGCGCAAAGTCAGACTCAAAGCTCTGGATTGCCGCATCGTACAGTCTCTTGGACATGTACTTATCGTTTATTGATTTCACAAGGTCACGCTTGAAGTTAATTCCGTCAAACCAGCTGGAGGTCTTCATATACGCTAAGTCAAACTCGGGGAATATTCCGAAGCCGTTTTCCTTTGCGTATTCAATCAGGTCCTCAAAGCCGGACTCTCCGCCCACCTTGCCTATCCAGTCTATCTTTGTGGGATAGGTGTTGTTAAGACCTCCGTTGTAGAAGCCGGTCAGTCTGAAATTCATGTTTCCGACGCCTTCTTCGGAAAGCTCATTATAGATGGTCTTTACATCCTCGAAGGTGGTAAGGGGGGTATCCTCGGGAACGGGGAAGGACAGAACCTTCTGGGTGGTTTCCAGAGAACCGAAGGCTTCGATATACAGAGGAACGTCCTTGTCGGTGTTCTCCGACGTAAGCTTTGTAATGGCCCCTGTGTTCTCCAGATAATCTCTGTATGCGTTTGCCATTCCCACGTAGGAGCAGTCGTAATCCGAATTCTCATTGAGAAGAATGTATTTAATTCTGTATGAGCCGGCATACTTTCTCGCCGTAGTCTTGGTTACGGAGGAGTTTGACGCCACCGAGATGGACGCCGCCAGGTTATATTTATCTGACGGGCGGGGATTGAACTTGGCATAAATGCTGTTATAGCAATGGAGCTTTCCTCCGTGCTCGCTCATGAGCGTTGCCATGGAGTCGCCCTCGGTGATAATTGCCAGGAATCCTCTGGGGTCTGTTTCTGCGGTATCCTTATCGGTCTTGTTGGGGTTTCCGGCAGAAGCCGTCTGCACCGTTCTGTTTTCAACCACGCCGAAAACGGGAAGTCTCATGGTTTCGGAGTGCTGACCGGAAATGGTGTTATAAGCATAGTCGGCGCCGTACATCTGTCCGGCTACGTTATATGTAGCATCCTTAACGTCCTCAAAACGGATAAGTGCGCCCGAGCCGTCGGGAATAAAGTTATAGCCTGTGAACTGACTGCTGCCGCATCCCATATAGGGAAGCATGGTAACAGAGGTTAAAGTGTAGTTTGACTCGTCGAAACGGATACCGTTTGCGGGAAGTCTCGCTTCAAGTCCGTCCTCGCCGATAGTGTACTCTATGGCCATTTTGAAGTTGGCGGGAGCCTCGTCGGTTACGGTGTAGTCACAGTCTGCGTGGTCCTGGTCCATTTCCTCATAGGTATAGTTGGGGCAGTATGCCTTAACGATCTTTTCCAGAGTCTGGAGCTCTTTTGTGGAAATATCGGGAGTGCACACGTAAACCGCAAACTGCTTGGTTATGGGGAAGGACGCTTCGATTTTCTTTACGTTCTGCTCCGTCAGAGATGTGTCTGACGTATCGTAAAGCTTATAGAAGGAAGTAAGTCTTGTATAGTTTGCTTCGTCGTTAATGTTTTTAAGAATCAGGGTCTCAAAACGGGTCTTGGAGATCATACGGGGGACAAGTCTTGTTGTTGCAAGCTCGCCTACGGTGTATTCAACTCGGATACCGTTTTTGATGTTCTTTGTAGTGATTTGTCCTCTGAGAGCCGCTTCCTCGTAGGAATACAGAGTTCCCTCAACGCCGTTTTTCTCATATGTAACGACAAGCTGGGACAAAAGCTTTTTCTTTGTGGCGGTTGAAGCCCAGTTATAACCTGCCGCCATGTCGTAGGGGTTGGAGAAAAGTATTTCTCCCGTCTTTGTATCAACAAAGGCAATTTCCCCCGTAAACTCTTCAATATAAAGCTCATAGCCGTTCTGGGCCTTCATAAGGGTCATGTCGGCAAGCTTTTCCTGAGGAGTCGAATACATCTGGGCCATATAGTTTATAATGGGGTCGCCGTTTTCGTCTACCTTATCTTCGTATGCAGCACCGGTATCTACTGCCGTGAATACCATTGTACCCAACAGCGTTGCAACTACAAGGATAAGAGACATTATTCTCTTGAATTTCATATTACTGTCTCCTCCTTTTTAGACTCGGTACTGGATCTCGTCCACAATATCGTAAACGAATTTGACCACATATGCGGTAAGCGTTGAGAACAGCATTGCGATAAGCATTATAAATGCCATTCCCACAATCGTTCCAAGGGCGGTAAGAAAGGCTCTGCCGAAGGAATAGCCATGGGTTGTCATCATACCAAGGAACATGAGAATTCCCATCCAGATAACTGCCAGGGTGATAATAAGGCTTATTATTTCCGCCTCGTCCTGCACAAAGAAATTGGAAAGGATTGTTGCGGGAATTACAAGCAGGGGTATGGGGGTAAGTGCATAGCAGCTTGCCACGAACACGTCCTTTAGGCTGCCCTCGCCGTCAAACAGTGTTGTAAGACACCAGTTTGCGATAACCCAGAGCATCAGGGGAACGACCACTGACACAAGGGTCATAAAAACGTTTGCCTCAACATCGTCGCCTCCGAAGATATATCCGGAGCCTATGGTGTTATACAGCATTGTAAGGACTGTTGCCACCAGGATAATATATGCGCTTCGTGCGCTTCCCCGCTTTTCGTGCTTCAAATCCCAGAAGCCGTCAAACGGGTGGAAGATTACATAGAACGCATACATTAGCTCTTCTTTAATATTCTTCTGTCCCACCTTCAGGGCAACCTGCTTATTCTTCTTGCCCGCATAGGCGAAGAACTTGGCAACAAGGATTAAGAGCACCACAACCACTACGGGTACTACGATAAAGTACTTGGAAAGCCACTGCTTTCTTACTTCCTTATAGGAATCGGAATAGCCGGATTTATCGTATGCGGCCTTATAGTACTCCATAGCTCCGTCGTAGTCGCCGTCACGGTATTTTGCCGAAGCGATACCGATATAGGCTACGTCGAAGTTATTGTTACGCTTCAGAATTTCCGTCCAGTCGGACACCTCTGCGTCATACTTTCTGTTGTTCTGGTTTTCCAGAGCCTGCAGAAGAATGTCGCCGTACTCGGTACGTCTGTAAACGGTGAAGGAGCAGTTGTCCTTATCAAGCAGCAGCAGGTTATTGTCCTGATATGCCACCGCTTTAATATTGGAAATAGAGCCTATCTGGTTGCCGGAATCTCCGAATGCGAAGAGAAGATTTCCCTGAGCGTCGTAGGTGAACACCTTGGAACGCTTCTGGTCGATAATGGACCATGTTCCCTGGGGACCTACCGCCGCGTCAACTATGGTTGACGCGCCCTTTATAGTGCTTGTTTCAAGGTTTGAAACCTTTACCTCACCGGAGGGCGGATAGAAGCCGTTTCTGTTCATAACGTCCGTACCGGAGGCATTCAGCTTCTTTACGGGAGCGTAAGTTCCGCTCTTGTCCTTACTGTTTATTGCGCTCTGCTGAGCGTCCTCGTCAATAGAGGAGGTGGTTACGTAAACAAAGTTATTGCTGTCAATGGTGATGTTATTAAACTCCGTGGAGAGGAATTCCTCTCTGTTTTCATCGTTGGGGTTTATTTTTCTCCACAAAGCGTCCCATGCGGACATGGACACCTTCTGCGCGCCTATATATCCGTAGAACGCTCCCGTATCGCCCATAACGATAATTCCGTCGTAGGTGGTGGAGGAAACGATGAACAGTCTGCCGTAGGAGTCCACCGCAACAGCTACGGGTTTATAGATAGAATCGGACTTGAACAGAGCGCTTTCCGGCTGACCTACGGTTTTAATGAAATTGCCCTTCAGGTCAAAAATGACAATTCTGTTATTGTCCGTATCGCAGGCGTATATATACTTATCGGAAATATACATGCCGGATACGCCGTTAAAGCTGTCCGGAACGCCGTGCTCGTTTGTAAAATCGCTTATCTTGAAGCTGTATTTATAATACTTATCAAGAACATAAATACAGTTTTCAGCCGCGTCCGAAATATACACCTTTCCGTCTGCGCCTACTGCAAGATCTCTGGGGTCGGTAATATTTGCGTACGCTCCGTACACATCGGGACCGATATACTTGGTGTTGACCACCACATCGGGAACATATGCGTCGGGAGAAGTGAGCACAAAGCCCGTTGACGAATATGTATATGTGGTATAGGGTGCCGCCGCGCTGACCGCAGGCGCCAGAAGCATGACCAATGTCAAGGTGACAAGGAGTATTTTAGTTATTTTCTTCATTTTTTCACCCCTTAGTCTTTCATACCGCTGGAGCCCATTGTTTCAATAATCTTACTCTGTGAGATTATGAATACGATAATAGGCACAGCCATCATTATAACGCCGGAAGCCGCCGAAGCGCCGGAACGGGCGATACCTGCGGTAAGAATCTGCGTCATAGCGTAGTTCAGTGTTTTCAGCTCCTCGCTGTGGATAAACAGGGAAGCTCCGGAAGCCCAAAGCCCTTGGAAGGAATAGATAATAACCGTGAGCCATGCGGGCTTTACCATGGGCATGGCGATTGTCAGGAAGGTTCTGAATTCGCTTGCGCCGTCAAGTCTTGCGCTCTCCAGCACGGACGTATTGACGTTAGTATCCATGAACTGCTTCATCAGATACAGTCCCAGGGTAGACGCCCATGCGGGAACTATAATCGCCAGCAAATTGTCCATCCACCCAATCTTTGAGATAATAATGAATGTAATTACGGAACCGACTGTTGCGGAGATCATAAGGGACTTCTGCACAAGCTGGAAGAAAAATCCGTGTCCGGGGAAGGGAATCTTCGACAGAGCATATGCGCAGAGACATGAGAGCACAAGGTTTCCGAAGGTACCTGCCGCCGTTATAAACACAGTATTGAATATGTACCTTGAGAAGGGAACCCACGACTCGCTCATGAGCTTAAACAAGTCGGCGTAGTTATCCCACGTGGGGTTTATTACATAAAACTTGGGAGGGAAGTAGAACAGCTCGTCAAGGGGCTTAAAGGACTGAATTACCGTATAGTAAAGGGGCAGGAACATGATCACGCCCAGTATGATGAGGAAGAAGGAAATCCATGCATCTCCTCCGGCTGACCTGTTCAGCACAACAGAATGGCGTCTGGTTCTGAGTTTGTTTCTCACGTCACTCACCTACCTTCGACAGCATCTTCTGCACGAGCATGTTTGCGCCTATCATTATCAGGAAGAGGACAAAGGATATTGCGGAAGAATATCCTACCTCCATACGGGTGTTTCCGTAGTCCTCAAGATGATGGGCTATCGTATATCCCACGTAATCCGTGGGAGGGTTGCCTGCAAGGGTGGTAACTATTGCGCCGAAGCCGAAGGAACCGGTGATTGCCATAACCGCACCGAACATAAGCTGAGACTTCATGTTGGGAAGGGTTATGTACCAAAGCTCCTGCCAGCGGTTTGTAATTCCGTCAACGGCGCCTGCCTCAAACTGGCTGCGGTCAAGTCCCTGCAAGCCTGCGATGAAGGAAAGGAACGCCGTATTCAGGGACATCCACAGCGCAATTATGATACAAAGGGGCATAATATACTTGGGGTCCTTGAAGAACAGAATAGGCGAATCTATCCATCCCAGCTTCAAAAGCCAGCCGTTTACAAGTGCGTTAGGCTCGGAGCCGAAGATAAATCCGAATATGGTGTATGCGCCGCCTGCAATGGACGGAGCATAGAACACCAAGGTTACGAACGCTCTCATGCTGGGGCTCAGCTCGTTGATGAACCATGCAACGCAGAAAGAGAGCAGATATGATGAGGGACCCACCGCAACGGCGAAAATCAAGGTGTTTTTCACCGCCGTTATAAAGAGGTCATCGTCAAGAAACAGTGTAATATAGTTATCCAGTCCTACCCAGTTGGGCCACTGAAGCATGTTATAGTCTGTCAGCGACACGAAAATGGACGCTACGACCGGGATAACCGTGAACAGGAAGAACAGCACCATAAACGGAGCTATCATAAAGTATCCCACTTTATACTGTTTCATCAGATGCCACGTCCACTGGCCCTTTGTCATGTTGCCGTGCTTCGTGACTTCTTTTGTTTTCTTAAACATGTCAATTTCTCCTGTTTTGGATTTGGTGACGCTCGGAGGACTCCGAGCGTCCGATATATGTCAGTATAATAAATATGAAGGGATTTATTCGGAAACCCACTCTTTATAAGTGCAGGTTTCGCCGTTTTTGACAGCTTTCTGCCACGACTCAAAGTTTGAAGCCGTAACATTATGGTCTTTCATCCAGTCAACGTAGGTATAATCGTCCGCACCCTCCTGGTTATCCTGGATACAGGTACGGGAAGCATAGGGAACGTTCTGCTCCTTGGACCAATACTCTCTCCACTCGCTGAATTCCTCGAAGCCCATGTACTCCTTAATAGCCTGCCATTCGTCGTTTACCATAAGCTCGAACTCTGTTCTCTTACGTGTAAGCTCTTTATTAATGGAGTCTATGTATCCGAGAAGCGTATCGGAGGGGTCTGCGCCCTCGTTATATGCCGCATTGAAGGCAAAGCCCGTGTATCTGCTGGTGTAGTAGTTTCCGGGATAGGGCTCAACTGCGATAGTATCCTGAATACACTTCTGAAGTACCTTATATTCGGATTCGGACCAAGGCAGCTCCTCAAGTGCGGAAATGTTGGCGACGGACTGTTTTGCGGAAGGTCCGAGAAGTGCCATCATCTCGTTGGAGTAGTCCACCTGGAATTCCTTGTCGCTGTACCAATCTGCAAAGGACCATGCGGCCTCTTCGTCGGAACAGCCTCTGGGAATGATTATACCGGTTATTGTGGAAACCGTAGTATGGTCAACGGTTCCGTCGTCTCTCGCGGTGCCGGGAATCTGGTAGAAGCTCCAAAGTCCCGAAATTTCGGGAGCGAACACTACCAATGTATTGTAAAATGCATAGTCGCTTATGATAACGGGCATCTCGCCTGTCTTGAAGCAGTTCTGTGCGTTATATGCCACGGGCAGAGAATACTGCGTGAACATATTGCACATGCTTTCAAAGGTATCAAGACCCAGGTATGAATCAAGGTTGACGGTCATACCCTCGTCTCTCCAGAAATGTCCCCCGTTCTGATACAGGAAGATGTTGGAGTCGGTGGTCATACCGATGTCCATGTTGTTAAACTGGAGCACGGGAACCATTGAAAGAAGATCGTCCCATGTTTCGGGAATTTCAAGTCCCAGCTCCGAAACAATATCGTTTCTGACGAACATAACGGGGAAGGACTGCGTTACCGGAACCGCATAGGTAAGTCCGTATATGGAAACTGCGGTCATTGCGGAATCCGCAAATCTTGACATTACGTCGTCAAAGGTATCGAAATCGTTCAGAGAAATTACGGCACCTCTGATTGCAAAATCTATGGGGTTCGTAGCGTCAATGGAAACATCGGGGCCCGTTCCTGCAAGAATTGCGGGAAGCAGGGTGCCCGCCGCAACAAGCTTTAAGGTCACGTTGACGCCTGTTTTCTGCGTATAACCGTTGTTTATCAGGTTCTTTATAATCTGAGCTTGGTCACGGCCGGAGGTAGTCCACACGGTCAGGGTCTCGGCATTTTCGTCCTCCTCCGTGCCCTCCATAGCACCGATTGAGTTGTAATCGGTATAGAAGCTGGCGATAAACTTCTGAATTTCAAACCAGAAGGATTTCCAGCCGTTTGCCTCGCCTCTCTGAAGCTCAGACTCATAGGGAGAAATCGTTATATAGTCCACTTCAAGGAACTGGGTGGTTACATCGGAAAGCCATGTACCCAGCGAGGAGATCCACTCCTTCATGGAATCCAGATTTCCGGCTATTTCGTTTTCGTCCGACGCCATTTTTTCCACAACTGCCGCCGCCTGCTCAAGGGTTGACGTATTATCGGATTTAATACCGTTCATCTCGGTGATAAAGTCAACGATTGTGTAGAGGAAGCCTGCCTGGAGGCTCAGGTCTCTGACAACATCGGGCATGATGCGGGCAAAGCCGTAGTCTCTGTACTCATCCGGGTCGGAGCCTGCAAGCTCCAGGATTTTCATGTAGTCGTTATTGAGGCTGTCCACAACGGCGCTGACGCGGCGAACCACGTCGGAAAGGCTGCCAAGGGTTACCTCAAATTCAATCTCATATGTTTTTCCTTCTTCAAAGTAGAAAGCAAAGGACTCGTAATTTCCGTCGTTCAGCGCTGTATTCTGGAAATCGTTGTCATATGCGAACTGACAGTTTTTCGCTTCCTCAAAGGGGTACTCTCCGTTAATTCTTATGCTTCTGGAGGTATACATTCCCTTCAGCACGTCCTGAATAAAGCGCACTTCAATCTGATAAAGGCCTGTCGCTTCGCACGTAAAGGAATATCTTACCCACTGACCCGAGGAAACCCACTTGTCTCCGCCGATGGTATTGCGGTAGATCTTGGATTTATCCTGAGGGCTGGAAATAGCCGAGGAACGGTCATAGATGGGGTATATGGTGTAGTTGGAAACAACATCGGGAAGCTCTGCCTCAAGCTTAATGTTTTCAGCCTCTGCCGCTTTATATCCCTTTTTCTCGTACTCAGCCAAAACCTCCTCGTAGGTTTTCAAAGGCTCGTAGGAGTAAGCTTTGATTTCGGAGACTGCAATACTGTCACGCACGCCCTCAAGGGTAAATACGTTCTCGCCCGCCTCCATGTAAAACTCCAGAGGAATATTGTAATATCCGTTACTGTCTCTGAAAGAATACTCGCTCCACTCATAGCAGATAACGGAATCGGGGCGAAGCTCGTTTCCGAGAGCGTCTGCCACAAAGGTTTTCTCCGCGCCGTTCACGGAATCGGGACGAAGATTATTCTCCGGGTCAACGTCCTTGAACGCAAAAGCCCATGTCTTTACAAACTTCTGGTATCTGCCCTCGGAAAAGGGGCTTTTACCGTTCAGCTTGAACACGCGCTCAATATCTGTGGTTTTATCGGTCAGGGCGCAGTATCTGACGCTGAGAGCATACCAGCCGGTTTCGGGAATATCAAGCTTCCAGGAAATCGAGCCGGTGTCGCCGACGCAGGCGCACTCCTCGCCCTCCCAGGTCTTAACATCCACATGTGCGGTAAGATCCTCGGTCATATAATCCGTACCCTTTACGGAAACGGTTTTTCCCGTGCGGGCGTCCTCGCTGTAGCCGTACTTGGTCTTGTATCCCTCGTAGCTGACCAGCGCATATTCGTCGCTGATCTCGGCGAGGGTAGTTCCGAGACCGTCATCAGACACTGCAGCCTTGTCGCCGGGGGCAACCGTCAGCAATTCCCCGTCGTCGGCATCATCTGCGGCGAAAGCGGGAACTGCCGTACCAATAAGCATAACCAGCGCCAGAAGAAGCGCTGTCAGCTTTTTGGGCTTCAAAATTCTCATAAGAACAACCATGCCTTTCTTTTTTGCGCATTTGCTACAATAATACTATCACAGGAAAAAATTTATGTCAAGATTCAACACGATATTACTTTTTGGAAAAACCTCTGTTTTCCCCTGCCGTATAAGGACTTTCGGGAGCAAAAGCAATCCCTGCGCACATTTTCCGCCACCCTCTGCGCACCCCTGCGGCGGACTGCCGGTTTCCGTGAAAACCCGCTTTTATTCGCAGATATGCGGTATTTTGCGTTTTCGGGCACAATATACAGGGTTTTTTCGGATTTTTGATTAAAATATACAATTATCGAGCCATTTTGCCGCCCTTTCTGTTTTGGTGCAAACATATAAAAAAACTCAAAATTTTACAGCATATTGCACAATTTTCAGCCCCGAATTTCTAACCTTGAGCAATATGCATAAATTATTTCTTTTTTGTAAATATTTATTATATATATAATGAAAATTTTGCTGATTTTCCAAAAGCAGTGTTTTTGCGACGCTTATGTCTCCGCAAGCATTT
The DNA here is from genome assembly GCA_029010655.1 of Clostridia bacterium. GTDB lineage: Bacteria > Bacillota > Clostridia > Oscillospirales > CAG-272 > Avispirillum. Next base: position 13,230 of record JAQXKW010000115.1, read on the forward strand.
CAACCACAAGCCGATTCAAAAATATGATTTTTTAATGCTGAATTTTCAAAGAACGCTATTGACATTCCCCCCGCACCAAGTATACACTGTATGCACAGGCAAAACAACGCCGCAACGCACCGTCGGTTTGCGGCTCGGCTGTAACTGTTATGAAAAGCGAGGTAATTATGAAAAGGCTGTGCTCTCTGTTATCTATATTCGTATATCCCCTTCTGCTTTCCTCCTGCGACATACATTTCGGCTCAAAGCATTATGACGTTCCGTGGTATTTTGTGCTCATACTCGCCCTTCTCCTGTTAATCCTGCCGGTGCGCCTGTTGATTTCCGAAAACAAAAGGGCGAGTAGGACAAAATACACCTGTACCAAATGCGGAGAAGCCTTTTACCCCGTAAAAAAGATAAATGTAGGCGGACTCTCAAACACCACAGGGTACAGGCTTCTGCGCTGTCCGTACTGCGGAAATCTCGATGAGATGCCGCCGTCACGGGAACAGTAGAGCGAATGAAGATAATTTGAGTATTTTTCAGCTTTTCAGCATTTTTTTGCAAATCCCTATTGACAAGCACCCGACCTTTTGGTATAATTACGGGGTCAGGTGCTGATATAGCTCAGTTGGCAGAGCACGTCATTGGTAATGACGAGGTCATGAGTTCGAATCTCATTATCAGCTCCAGAAATACCCGTCCGATAGGACGGGTATTTCTTTTTGCTGTATTTGGATAATGCAAAGGTAGGGCGACGCCTGCTGTTACCGTCCGTCTATGCACCGCACCAAGGCTGTCATTGCAGGGGTGCAAGCACCCTCGCAATGACAAAAGCGGAGTCGTGCTCCGCTTTTGTTCGGCGGCTTCGCCGCCGTCTATTCGCTGTTCCCCAGTATTCAGCCGCTAGTTGCCAGCCGCTATTTCCCCTCTATCACGCTGAAAATATACTTGCCGATATCCGTATTATCTATATCTCCGCAAAGGGTCTGTGTGCCGCCGCCCATAGCGTACACCCCTACGTGGGATTCCGTGTGCTCGCCGTGGGAGGTCCAGTAAAATTCGCCCGGATCGCCCACCGTCAAGCCTCCCGTTTCGTGGTCTGCGGTAACTATCACCGCCGTCTCCGGGTGGCAAACTGCATATGTTGCAGAAATACACACCACGTCGTTCAGCCTTTTTACGGTACGGATAACGTTATCATAATCAAGCCGTGAGGAATACTTATCAATCATCGCTTCCTCCGCCATAATGAAAAATCCGTTTTCGCCCTCGCATTCGCCGATGGCTTTTTTCATTTCCCACAGAAATTCGTCGCTGTCGTAGCTGCACATAAGATACGTGGGCAAAACCGAGGTGGAAGAAAGAGCCGTCTGCTGTTCCAGAACAACGGGATAGGAATATCTGTCCGAATGATGTACCAAAAAAGCATTCGGAGTAGCCCCTGTCTGCCTGTCGGTAGACAGCACCGCAGTTTTCATTCCTTTAAGACATGCCGCTTCTCTCACGTTTTGCACGGAGCTGAGCTCCTTCGCCTCTCCGTCGCCGTCAAGGTCTGCGGGAATCATGCCGAGTACACCGTTTTCCGTCTTATATCCTGTGGCAAGAGCTGTTCCCGAGGCGGCGGAATCGGTTATCTCCCCGTAGTAATTAAGGGTTGCGGCTCTGCCGCAGTTGGGAAAAGCCTTCGCCGCAAAGGCAATGCCGCCTTTTTCCTCCGGCGTCCTGACCTCCCCGTCATAGGCGACAACCGACACTTCAGAGGCTTCAGCCATTTTTATATGGTTTTCGCCCATACCGTCGCCGATAAGCAGTATAACGCTTTCGGCATCGGCGCTCTGCCATTTGTATTTGACGGCTTCGGAGGAAATTTCGCCCGTCCCCTGCAAGGCGGAAAGAACTGCGGGAATGCCTCCTGCCACCATATGCAGATTCCCTGCAAGCACCGTTTTCGTTCCCACGAAATATACCGCATATTCGTCCGGGGAAAGCTCGGGGACGCTTTTGCTTTCAGCTCTTTTTGTGTTTCCAAGCAGTATTTCGCAGGGGGATTCCTCATTTTCGTCCGTAATTATCTTAACGGTCACGCCGCACAGCTCTTTAATTTCGTCCTGCAAAAGCTCCGCCGCATATTTTTCGCAAACGTGGGCGTTTTCGGAAATTACCACGGAAAATTCGCTTATTCCGTGACCGCAGAGCACATATTTTTCCGGAATCTCCCCGCCGCTTTCCGCTTTGCCGGCACAGCTTACAAAAAATGCAAGGCAAACGGCTGCGACCAAAGCCGCAGCCGAAAGTCTTATTATTTTTTTCGTTTTTTGACGCATCATACGATTTGGAAAATATAGAATTTCAAATAATCGGTTTCCGGCACGCTCCA
>JAQXKW010000116.1 GCA_029010655.1 Clostridia bacterium
CTTGTGGGAATAAAGCCCACCTACGGCGCAGTGTCCAGATACGGGCTTTGCGCTATGACCTCCTCCCTCGACCAGATAGGTCCCCTGACCCGCACCGTCCGTGACAATGCGGCGGTTCTTTCCGTGCTTTGCGGTCACGACAAAAAGGACTCCACCTCCCTTGACATAGCTTGGGGTGACCTTTCAGAGGACTGCGGAAAGGATATAAAGGGGCTGAAAATCGGAGTGTCCCCGGAAATGTTTGAGGGGATAAAAAAGGACGTTGAAGCAGCCCTTTCTGCGGCAAAGCAAGCTCTTAAAGAAATGGGCTGTGAAATAGTTGAAATATCAATGCCCTCCTTTGCATATGTTTTTGCAGACTACAAGGTTATATGCTCTGCCGAGGTCGCTTCAAATATGGGGAGATTTGACGGCATACGCTACGGAGAGAACACCGGTGGCGAGCTGTATTTCGGCACTCGGGGCGACTGCTTCGGCAAGGAAGTAAAGCGGAGAATAATGATGGGCACATACGTGCTTGCCACGGAAAACTATGAAAGATACTACGGAAAGGCTCTGAAAGTAAAGAAACTTATTCTGCGTGAAATGAATGAAGCTCTCCGCTCCTGCGACGCCATACTTTCTCCTGCGGCGTCAACCGTTGCGTTCAAATTCGGAGAGACGCCTTTGCTTGACGGGCTTTATACGGGAGATGCCTACTGCATGGCGGCAAGCCTTGCGGGACTGCCCTCTCTGTCCGTTCCCTGCGGCACGGGCGAAGGCTCTCTCCCGGTGGGAATGCTCCTTACGGGAAAGCGGTACAGCGAAAAACTGCTGTACCGTATCGGGGACGCCTTTGAGAGGTACTGCCATGAATGAATTTGAATGTGTTATAGGTCTTGAGGTTCATGTTGAGCTGAACACCGCTACCAAAGCCTTTTGCCGATGCAAAACGGATTTCGGCGCCGCCCCCAACACTCAGGTCTGCCCCGTTTGTCTGGGGCATCCGGGCGCACTTCCCGTATTTAACGGAAAGGTGCTTGAAAAGGCGGTTAAGGTAGGGCTTGCCCTAAACTGCAACATTTCGGAAAAATCCCGTTTTGACAGAAAGAATTATTTCTATCCCGACCTTCCGAAAGCCTATCAGATAACCCAGTTTTACCGTCCCCTTTGCAAAGACGGTTATCTTACGCTGGAAACGGAAATGGGCGAAAAGAGAATAGGTATTACCAGAATACACATTGAGGAGGACGCAGGAACGCTCACTCATCGGGGGGATAAGACGAAAATCGACTGCAACCGATGCGGCGTGCCGCTTCTTGAGATTGTCAGCGAGCCTCAGCTGCGTTCCGCCGAGGAGGTTAAAGCATATCTTAAAAAGCTCCGCTCCGTCATACTGTTTACGGGATGCTCCGACTGCAAAATGAACGAGGGCTCCATGCGGTGCGACATTAATATATCCGTAAGACGAAAGGGCGAAAAGGCTCTCGGCACTCGCACGGAGATTAAAAATCTCAATTCCTTCAAATATGCGGCAAAAGCCGTGGAATACGAATTTGCACGTCAGGTAAATATTATAAAAAACGGCGGCAGTATAATTCAGGAAACTGTCCGCTTTGACGCAGAACGTGGGATTACCGAGCCTATGCGCTCCAAGGAGGACGCACGGGATTACAGATATTTTCCCGAGCCGGACCTGCCCGAGGTATATATCAGCCGCTCCCGTATTGAACATATCGGACAGTCGCTCCCCACTCTCCCTGACGAGAGAATAAAGCTGTACGGGGAAAAGTTCGGCATTTCCCCCGTTGACGGGGAAAATCTCACCCAAACGCCTGAAAAGGCGGAATATTTTGAAGGTGCGGCAAAGCTCAGCCGTTATCCTAAAATCGTTTCAAATATGCTTCTGTCCGACATTCCCGCAGTAAGCGGCGAAACAGGCTTTGAAGCCATACCCGCAAAGCATCTTGCATCCCTTGCAGACTTTTTCGGGGACGGAGAGATAAATTCCGCCACGGTGAAAAGGCTTCTGTGCAGAATTGCCGCCGACGGAATCGACCCGTGTGAAGTAATAGACGCAGAAAACCTGCGCCAGATAAACGACGAAGGCGTTATTGAGGAATACGTTCTGCGGGCGGTAAATGATACGCCCAAAGCCGTTTCCGACTACAAAAACGGCAAAAAAACCGCTATATCCGCCATAATCGGACGGGCAATGGCAGAAAGCTCCGGAAAGCTCAACCCTCAGAAGCTGAAGGACGTCTGCCTGGCCGTCCTTGACAGATTGGAATAATATTATGTTTTACTTTGACAATACCGTTTGGCGCTCCGACCTTCTTGAAAGAGGAAAGGTTCGCCACGCATTCTCCACGAGAATGGGGGGCGTCAGCACGCTCCCCCACCTGAAGGCTATGAACTGCGGCTTTCTTCGGGGTGACAGCGACGAAAATGTAAAGGAAAATATCCGAATTCTTTGCCGCCTTGCGGGATGTTCGGAAAATGC
>JAQXKW010000117.1 GCA_029010655.1 Clostridia bacterium
AAATAACTGCACGAAGGACTTCGGTCAACATAATTTTCACGCTAATCTCCGTTCCGCCGCTCTGCGGCGGCACAAATTGTTGTGAAATTCTCCTGTGTTTCCGAAGGAAACAAAAATGGGTTGGGTCCCTCATTTAAGGAGAATTTGGGCGTGAAATAACTGCACGAAGGACTTGGGTCAACGTAATTTTCACGCTATTTCCTCAGCTCTTCCCACACCCCGTCAAGGGCAGTTATAATTTTTCTGTATGTATTGTATTTTCTCTCATATATTTCCGTGCTTTCGGCGTCGGGCAAAATCTTTCCCGTAACCGTAACGCATTTTGACACGGCGTCCTTATAATCAGAGTAAACGCCCGCCGCAATTCCTGCGGACATAGCCGCACCCTTACAGCCCAGTTCTGCGTCTTTTACGATTTCCATAGGTATTCCCATAACGTCCGCAAACATCTGCGTCCAGACAGCGGAGTTTACAACGCCGCCCGCAAGCCTTATTTTTTCGGGGACGCCGCGGCTTTTAAGGAGTGCGTTCAGGTGGGTTTTATGGGAAAAAGCAACTCCTTCATACACAGCCCTTGCCACGTGCGCAGTTCCGTGTGAGCCGTCAAGTCCTATAAACGAAGCCTTGGCATATGGATTTTCGTTTGAAGCATATAAAAACGGCAGATAGTACACACTGCAAGCTGCGGGTGAGAGCCCTGTCACCGCTTCGTCAAGCTCCCTGTAACCGTCTTCTTTAATCAGCGAGCGCAGCCACTCAAGGTTTCCGCAGGAGCATGCGCTGCTTTCCTCGCAGAGATAATAGGAAGGGTCGCAGAAAACGGAATTCATGGAAACCGTTCTGTCGCATACAGGCTTTTCGGAAACATACTCGTTTATGCTCCATGTACCTGCTATCATGCACAGGTCTCCCGGCAAAATATTTCCCATTGCAACGGCGCATGCGTCTATATCAAACATGCCGCCGGAAACGGGAGTTCCCTTTTTAAGCCCGGTATATTCGGCACATTCTTCGCTGATATATCCGCATATGTCGCCCGACGATTTTACGGGCGGAAGACAATCATAGATTTCCTCAATACCGAATTCACGCAGAAGGTCCATATCATACTCTCTCGTATTAAGATTTAAGAGATTTGTCCCCGACACATCGGTATATTCGGCAAAGGTTTCCCCTGTCAGGAAATAGCGAATCATATCCTTACAGGAAAGCACGCATCGGATTTTATCGTATGTATCTCTCTCATTATCCTTTAACCAGCGAAGCAGAGCTACCGGCTGACAGCCCACTACCTTCTGCGCTGTTTTCCCGTAAATTCTGCGGGCAGTATCGTCCGAATTCCACCTGACCTCATATTCAATGGCGCGCCTGTCGGTGGAGCCTATACCGTTATAAATAAACTCTCCCCCGTCGCCCAGAACGTACAGTCCTTTTCCGTGCCCTGTAAGTCCAACGGAGACGATCTCCCCGTCACATTCTTCGCATATATCCCGTATCAGGTCGAAATTTGCTTTTTTCACCTGAGAGAGATTTCTCTCCGTAAAGCCGTCTTGATGGGATATTATGGGAATCTGCACACTTTTTTTCATTACCTGATTTCCGCAAAGGTCAAAAAGCGCCGCCTTTGAAACGGTTCCGCCGTTATCAATTCCCAGCAAATATTTTTTCGACATAATTTTTATTCCTCGTTACATATTCGAAAGGATCGGTCACACCGTCGTACCAGAATTCCAAATTGAATATTCTGACCCCCTGCGATAGCAGTTCCTTAATACAGCCGTCAAAGTCTACTCTTCCCTGCCCGAACTCAAGATCACGGAAAACTCCGGGTTTTGTCTCTTTAAGATGAGCCGCTATTATATCACCCCTAACGGCTCTCAAATCGCCCAAATAATCGTCGGTGCCGTTTGTTATGTTCCCTATATCGGGATATATCTTCAAATAGGGAGAATTTATTATATCGACGTATTTTTTCGCCTTTTCGGCGGTGTTCATAAATGGAGTTTCCATTGTTTCAAAGCCGAGCATAACCCCCGCACGGGACGCAGTTTCTGCACATTTTGCAAGCCCTTCAACGAAATACGCCGCAGTCCTCTCATTGCTCTCGGTATAATAAACGTCATATCCCGCAAGCTGAATAATACGTATTCCCACCTCAAGAGAAAAATCGATAGCGGCTTCCATTATTTCAAGGCTCTTTTTACGAACCGCTTCGTCTTCCGAGCCGAGAGGATATTTCCTGTGTCCCGAAAGGCACATGGTTTTAATAGGCATGCCGGAATTATTCTTTGCGTTTATTATCTCACGGCGGAGATCTTTATCGAAAATTCTTGACATTTTCCTGTCGGTCTCGTCTATACTGATTTCCATGAAATCAAATCCCGCAGATTTTGCAAGGGTCAGCTTTTCCTCCACGGAAAAGCTTTCCGGCATTGATTTTTCGTATAATCCAAGGTTATAGCTTTTCAAAACGACCTCCGAATCATTCTTTTAGCAGATTATAACACATTTATAAGTTTTTATCAATAAGTTATTTACACAATTTTGCCTTACTGCCGAAAGGGATCGGCAAGCTGTGAAATTATAATGTGCTTTCGGCTGAAAAAGCCGAAGCAGACAATGCTTCGGCTTTTCTATGCTCAATTATTGTTCTCAATCATCGGGGAGTATGCGTTTTATACTGTCGATTTTTCCGTCCTTTATATAAACTCTGGGCACCCGTCTGTTAATATCGCAGGTCAGCTCATAGCCTATCGTTCCGATGCTTTCCGCAACGTCGTCAGCCGTGATTTCAAGCTCGCCGTCACGTCCGAAAACAGTCGCCGTGTCTCCCGCCTTGACGTCGGGAACATGGGTAACGTCTACCATAAACTGATCCATACATACCCGCCCGATAATAGGCGCGATTTTTCCGCCGATTATTACCTTGCCTTTATTTGACAGAAGGCGAGGCACACCGTCCGCATATCCTGCGCTGAGCGTTGCAACAACAGTCTCACGCTCCGTTGTGTAGGTACAGCCGTAGCTTACAGACACTCCCGCAGGGAGAGTTTTGACGTGGACCACATGGGTTCTCAGGGACATAACGCCCTTTATGCCGCCGATTTTTGAAAGCTCCGTTTCTGCCGACGGGTGCATTCCGTAAAGGATAATTCCCTCCCGCACCATGTCAAACCGTGCCGGCATATCAACAAGTGCCGCGCTGTTATAAAGATGGCGTATCGGTATATTTACGCCGATTTTTTCAAGTGACCCGGTAATACTTTCAAAGCGCTCAAGCTGATATTCGGCATAAGCTTTATCATAAGCGTCTGCCTTTGCAAAATGGCTGAATATACCCTCAAGATAAATCCCCGGAAGTTCGGAAATATATTTAACGGCTTCAACCGTTTTTTCTTCGCAGGGAAAGCCTATTCTTGACATTCCCGTATCCAGTGCTATATGAATTTTAGCAGTTTTACCGCTTTTAAGGGCGCATTGCGAAAGTGCTTCTGCTCCTTCTACGGAAGAAACGGCGGCGGTAAGTCCGTGCTTTATAATTCTGGGATATTCCGACGGCTGACAAAGCCCCAAAAGCAATATGGGCGTTTCTATCCCTGCATTTCTCAGTTCGACAGCCTCGTCAGTCATTGCTACGGCAAAATAGTCCGCCTTGCCCTCAAGGAGCCTTGCAATTCTTACGGCGCCGTGACCGTATGCGTCAGATTTTATAACCGCAAGAAGCTTTGTTTCTTTCGGCAAGTGATTTCTTGCCGCCGAAAAATTGTGCATAAGTGCGTCAAGGTCAACCTCCGCCCATGTACGAAGCGTATCAAAAATTTCCGCCATGTAAGTTCCTTTCTCCATACGGTCAGCCGATAACTTCCCCTATGGGCTTTATATGAATCCCGTTTTCATAAAGCTTTGCTCTTATTAGCTTAACAAATTCCAGCGCATGCTCATTATCGCCGTGAACGCATATTGAATCAGCTTTAATGCTTATTTTTCTGCCGGAAACGGAAGTTACCGTTCCGTTGGAAATCATTTCCACAACTCTGTTTGCCGCTTCGTTTTCGTCCGTAATGACGGCTCCCGGCTTGCTTCTTGCCACAAGCGTTCCGTCCTCCTCGTATGCTCTGTCCGCAAACACCTCGGAGGCAAACTTAATTGAGCACTTTGCGGCGGCAGTCTCCATGGCACTTCCCGAAAGCCCCAGAAGAATAACATCCTCCGAAACAGACGCTATCCCCTCGCAGATTGCCGTTGCAAGCATTTCATCCTTTGCCGCCATATTGTAAAGGGCTCCGTGAGGCTTAACGTGCTGTAATTTTACACCGTTTGCCATGCAGAAGGCATTCAGCGCTCCCATTTGATACTGAACATAAGCCTTTGCCTCAAGGGGGGTTACATTCATATTTCTTCTGCCGAAGCCCACAAGATCGGGAAAGCCTGGGTGAGATCCCACAGCCACTCCCGCCTCGGCGGCAGTCTTTACGGTGCGGCTCATGACCACAGCGTCTCCCGCATGCCAGCCGCAGGCGATATTTGCAGAAGATATAAGCGGCAGTACGTCCTCGTCACGTCCTATTTTATACGCCCCGAAGCTTTCGCCCAGGTCGCAGTTCAAATCCACCGATTTCATATATTATTTCCTTTCTCTGTTGCCTTTACCGCACCAGAAATCAATTTTTCAGCGAAGAATTGAGAATATCGGTTATAAACATATGTCCCGGCGCATGGGTAATTGCAAATGGGGGCTTTGCCGCCATAAGAGCCGCCTGCGGTGTTACGCCGCAGGGCCAGAACACGGGAATTTCTCCGTCCTTTATTGTAACGCTGTCCCCGTAATCGGGAGCAGCAATATCCTTTATTCCGATTTTCGACGGGTCGCCGAAATGGACGGGCTTTCCATGAACACGGGGCATTGCGGCAGTTATTGCCGTTGCGGCAATCGCTTCCCTTTCCGTCATGGGTCGCATGCTTACAACCATATTACCCTTGAAAATTCCGGCGCTCACGCATGGAATGCTCGTATTATACATAGGCACGTTGCGCCCCTGTTCAATATGACGGACGGGGATCTGCGAGGAAATCAGCTCCGCTTCAAATGAGAAGCTGCAGCCTATAAGAAAGCATACAAGATCGTCTCTCCAGAACCTTTCCACATCCGTATATTCCCCTGAAAGCTCGCCGTTTTCCCACAGCCTGTATTTGGGAATATCAGTAGCAATATCCGCATCCTTTGCAATATATTTAAGCGTTCTGCTCCCCGCATCAGACACCTCAAGGAGGGGGCACGAGGTGGGATTTCTCTGTGCGAAAAGGAGAAAATCATAAGCCTGTTCTTTCGGCAGAATCACGAGATTTGCCTGAGCAAATCCTCTGCACATGCCCGAGGTCTGCCATGTAATTTTACCTTCTCTGATGAGAGAGCGAACCTTTGCAGGGCTCATATTTTCGTATGCGCTGTTATTATTCTCTTTCATATAATTCTCCGTTTCACAGTCTGTGAAGCTTTTTAGATAGCTTTTTAATGTAACGACTTCTTTCTATTGCCGCTTTATACGCCTCTTCCTGTGTAACCCTGACAAAACGAACCTTATTGCCCGGAACAAGCTGTCCCGCCTTGGGCATATCTGCCGAAATGACCGTCACCGGCTTTGCATAGCCGCCTGTGGTCTGTCTGTCCGCACAAAGTATAATGGGCTTCCCGTCGCTGGGAATCTGAACGGAGCCGCACGCAATGCCGTCGGATATTATATCCGTTCCGTTCAGAGAATTAAGAAAGGGACCGTCAAGCCTGATTCCCATTCTGTCAGATGCAGGTGTAACCGTATATTCCGATGAAAAGAATTTGTCGATTTCCTCAGGCGAAAACATATTGTCCTGAGGACCGACGGTTGCTCTGAGCGTTACAGTTGAGGAAAATTCCGGCGGAACAACACTTCGGGAGCCGAGCTTTTTCGGCATTTTCGGCACATACCCCATGGGAAGCATGTCGCCGGGCATCAGCTTTCTCCCCTTATAACCGCCCATTCCGATTTTCAGAAATGTAGAACGGCTTCCCATAAAGGGCTCCGTGGAAATGCCGCCCGAAACGCAAAGATATATCCGACAGCCTGATTTTACGGGTCCTACATAAATATAGTCCCGCTTTTTCAAGGGATATGCACGGTATCTCTCTAAGGGAACTCCGTTTATAAAGAACGGCGCGTCCGCCCCCGTAACCGCAACCACCGAATCTGATAGGAATTCCGCCGCAAATCCGCCGAGAGTAATCTCAAGAACAGCGGTATCGGGAGCGTTTCCCACAAGAATATTGCCGATTTCCATAGAATCGGCGTCAGCGGCGCCGCATACGGGAAAGCCCTGTGCCATATAGCCCGTTCTGCCTGCGTCCTGCACGGTTGTCAAAGGTCCGGGAATGATTATTTTAATCAGTCTTTCTTCTTTATCTCCACTGCACATTCATACTCTCCCTTCTCGCAAAGTCTGTCGATTCTCTCAAATTCAGCCTTATCGATAGGTACAAAGCGGATATAGTCGCCGGCATTATAAAGCACCGCGGGAACTCTTTCGGCGTCATACGGTCTGACAGGAGTTTTTCCTATAAGCCTCCAGCCGCCGGGAGAAACAAGGGGATAAATTCCCGTCTGGTTTCCGCCGATACCTACGCTTCCCGCAGGAATTTTTGTTCTGGGGGAAACAAGGCGGGGTGTTGCAATACGGCTGTCAAGTCCGCCCAGATAAGGAAAGCCGGGAAGAAATCCAAGCATATATATATAATAATCCGTTCCGGAATGAATTTCAACTACTTCTTTCGGAGTAAGAGAATTTATGTGTGCGACCTCCTCAAGGTCCTCTCCGAATTCCTCACCGTAGCACACGGGAATAATAAAGGTGCGTTTTTCAAAAATCTTGACTTCTCCGCCGCACAGGGAATCGCATATTTTTTCAAGCTTCGCCTTCACCTTTTCGGGCTTTATGCGTACAGGGTCAAAAACTATGAGAGCCGAGCAAAAGGAAGGAGCCGCATCAACAAGCCATGAGCCTTTGTATTTTTCAAGCTGTCCCCAAAGCTGTCGAACAAGCTGATTCGTTTCCGGAGTAATGCCTCCGTAGAATTCAACTGAAAATGCGGTGTCACCGCAGTTGTTGATTCTGTAATCGTTCATTCCCTTCCTCCCTCTGAAAATAAAGCAGAGCGGCGGGCTTTTTGTCCTTCGCCGCTCACGCTGTAAGGTCATATTGATTTGCGTTCCTCAAAAAAGCCCAGCTTAATCACTCCGTCGAACCAATTTTTGCAGGTTTCTGTAAGTGACAGCGAATTTTCAACACAGCTTCTCATCAGCTTCACCACAGTTGAACAAACGGAGGCGTCCTGACCGTCAATTGCAGGCACAAGCCAGCCGTACATGTCAATCATACCTGCACGGGAGGCAGCCAATATCACCTCGGTCTCCGTTTCGGGCGTGTGCATCAGACTTATATCTTTTTTAAGCCATGCTATTGCGGCAATTATCCCGTAAACTCCCCAGTCGGACACGGTCGCCGTCAAAAGCGTATCAGCCGCACTTGCGGCACCTATTCCGCCGCCGCAGCCGCAACGGCAGGTGCACTCTCCGTCTTTACGGGCATAGGGGATAAACTCTTCAAGCTGTTTTCCGACCGCTCCCATGCCGATTTCATTTCCCAAATCGCCCACGGCAAAGGTAGGAATGCCGGTTTCGGAAGCAAGATTGAAAAGCACGTCGCTCTTTGCCTGCATATCGGTAACGTCAAGTCCCGTGGCGTTATGGTAAACGCCTTTGGCGTTTGCGCCGGGCGCTTCAATGGCAATTACTGCCGCAGGCTTATAGGACAGAAGTTCCGCCGCCTGTGCCGCGGCTTCGTCGGAAGCTTTTGTAAAAGGAACAACGCCCATTGCTATGGGGTATCCTGCCACCTTTTCAACCGACTTATAGAGATGCAGACCTACAATGGGTGCCATGGCTTCAACCGCCGGAATATTATCCTCGGGACAAATAATAACCGGGTGAATTCCCAGCTTCACAAGAGTTCTGCAAAGCAGGACGGAGCCCACAATACCGTCGGTTTCAGGGGTTCCGAAGGGCGGCAGAATAAAGCCTGTCAGAATGTATACAAGCTCGCCCTCGTGTACTGTTTCCAAAAGCTTTTCGGCAAAATTCACCGTCAGCGCTTTTCCGCATTTTTCTCTTGCGGCGGGATAGAGAATACGGCAGACTCCGTAGCCTCTGGGGTCAAGATTCATGAGAGAATCAAGATCCTCGCCGATATTATATTTTGTAAGCTCGTACTGTGTCATAGCTTTGTTCACCGTTTCAGTTCTTTCTGCCGGTCGCCGAAATAAAGTCCTCGCAAAGTGCGTCCTGAAGCCTTTTAAGCATTTCAGGCTGTTTTCCGCCAACGGGCTTTCCGTCAACCTCTTCTGCGGCAAGGCAGAATGAGCCGGAGCTTGTTACGATAACTTCATCTGCGTTCATAAGGTCGTCTATGGTGTACTCGGTTTCGTCAACACCGTAGCCCAGCGCTTTTGCGGTCTTTATAAGGTGCGCTCTTGCAATACCGGGAAGTATAAGATGATCGGTGGGGGCAGTTACAAGTATGCCGTCACGGATAATATGGACATTTGAATGAGCACACTCCGTAACTCTGCCGTGACGGTGGAAAATGCATTCGTCAACGCCGGCACGGGCGGTCTTTTCCGCCGCCATAACGCTGGGAATAAGGTTCAGAGTCTTTATATTGCAGTGGAAAAAGCGGGTATCCTCTGTGGAAATAAGACGGATTTTCTTATATGTATCCTTAACCTCGCATGGACGGAGCATAATCCACAGGTTTGCTTTCACATCTTTGGGAAAAGCATGATTTCTCGGTGCGGTTCCCCGGGTAAGCTGCCAGTATACAAACTGCTCGCCGCAATCAACCTTCTTTACCATTTCCGTCAGAATATCGCCCATCTCGGACTTTGAGCACGGAGGAACAATGCCGAGAAGCGCGGCGCTGTTGTAAATGCGGTCCAGATGCTCGTCCAGCGCATAAATAATATGATTTCTGCTGTAAGTCGCATCGTAAACTCCGTCGCCGAAATAGTGAGAGCGGTCATCCATGGGAATCGTCATATTTTCGATTTCATCGAATTTTCCGTTGTAATAACCGAGAGTTTTCATGGTATCCCATCCTTAAAAAATAAAATATTTATCTGAAAGGCGTTTCACGCCTTAATGATTCATTCGGAAAAGCTCCGAAAGACACCGTATTGTTCCGCCACGCAAAATACATGTCGAAAAAACACCCTACCGATTGCTATTATATCATCAGAAATATCTGCATTCAATATTATTTATTCACAAACATATTGTATTTATAAGAAAATTTTGGTGCAATTTTGCAACTTTTGCTCGTTAAAATGTATATTTTCATAAATAATACATCAATTTATCAGTTTAATTGCATAATCCACACCCCAAACTTGCAAATTGTCATAAAAATCAGAAGTTCAAAACATGAAAATTTATTCGCAGTACATAACCTAAAATACAAAATAAAAAATCGAGCATTCATAACTCAAATGAGTTATGAATGCTCGATTTGGCAAGCGTGGCACAAATATTTCAGTGAAAAGTGAAGAGTGAATAGTTAAGAAGTAAAAATCCCGACTGCTTACGCAGTCGGGATTTTTGGTCTGAGTGACTGGACTTGAACCAGCGGCCTCTACCACCCCAAGGTAGCGCGCTCCCAACTGCGCCACACCCAGATGCTTTCTTAATTTCAGCTTAATAATTATATCACAGGGTTTTCGGTAAGTCAATAAGAACTCAAGTGAAATATTAGCAAAAATTAAAACAAAAATATGTGCATTTTGCACATATAATTCAAGAATAATGCGTACATTCAGAGAAACAATAATATAGGAATGTAACGCATATTTTTAATGGCAACTGTCTTAAAAATATGCGGTACAGTTCAAATTTATTCGGAGGCTTACTATGGAAAAGAAGAATAATCACTGCATTTCCTGCTCTGTTCACCAGTGTGCAAACAATTCCGGCGAGGGTTACTGCGCTCTTGACAAGATTCAGGTAGGAACTCACGAGGCTAACCCCACTGTTATTCAGTGCACCGACTGCGAGTCTTTTGTACTGGGCGACAAGGAAGCTAAAGGCTGTCACGGTTGCCACTAAACCGGCAATTATTAGACTGAAAAAGACAAAGCGAGGCTGATTCGGTGATTTCGACGCTGACAGGGTACAAAGGTACGGTAGATGGCGAAATCGCCCGAAGCCAATAACGGCGGGATAAAATCCCGCCGTTATCGTCTTTTCATAGAAAGCTTCTCATATCCTCGCAGAGATTTTCTTCTATGGATATAAGTCTTTTCGCAATATTCTTTGAGTCTTCGTCTGCGGCGGCATACTGATTAAGATATTTTGACAGGGATTTTATGCCCATATTACAGCCGTCCGTCATAATATCGGCAATGGCGCTGTCCGTCCCGTCAACCGCCATTTTGAAATTGGCTTTTACCCATGCCATGCTTTTTGCCATGGGGTTCGGCTTTTTGCCCTCGGAGCCGTATTTGCCCAGAAGATTTTCTATATCCCTGTTCAGCTCTCTGTGCCTGTCTTTACTTGAAATAAGCATTTCTCTGAAAGCTGCGTCCGTAACGGAGTCAATCACTTCGTTTATTGATGATACGCCCATTAAAACCCCTGCATTACATTCACGCAAAAGCCTTACGGTATCTTTTTCTATCATAATATCACCTCCGTATGTATTATTTCCCGCAAGGTAATAATTATAACAGATGAATACTATATCTTCTCCATTTTCACTCTGAAGGATATGGCTCTCGGGGTCTCCATACCGTCAAACTGTATTATATGGGAACCGCCTGCCGTATCAACATCAATTACAGTTCCCTCGCCGAATACTCTGTGGAGCACTCTCTGCCCTGTTTTCAGGTAATCTGCATTCTGCGGCTCAAGGTCCGTTTCTTTTTTGTTTTCTATATATTTTCGTGCTTCTTCTATCAGGCTGTCTCTTATGGGTGCGGTATACTCCATAAGCCCTTCGTCAATATCCAAAAGAAATCTTGACGGATAGCGCGGTGCGCCGTCCAAATTTCTGCCCTCCGCTTCCGTTAAATACAGTCCCTTTTCCGCTCTTGTAAGTGCCACAAAGGCAAGGCGGCGTTCCTCCTCCATTGCCTGTGCCGTTCTGACCTTTCGTGACGGAAAAATTCCCTCGTTCATGCCACAGAGAAAAACATACGGAAACTCAAGACCCTTTGCGGAGTGCACCGTCATCAGCTTGACCTTATCGTTTTTATCGTCGTTGTCGCTGTTTGTGAGAATCGCCACATGGGTCATATAGTGCTCCAGGGTACACTCCTCCCCGCATGTAGCTTCATAGTCGTAAACCGACTGCTTCAGCTCCGCAAGGTTATCAAGCCTTTCCCCGCTTCCTTCCGTTCTCAGCATTTTTTCGTAGCCCGATTTATCAAGTATATCCTCAAGCACCTCCGACACGGGGCTTGCGGCATAATTTCGGGAAAACTCCTCTATAAGGGCTATATACTTATGCGCTTTTGTTCCTTTGAAAAGCTCATCGTCTGCCAAAATCTTCAGCGATTCATAGAGAGTTTTGGAGTTTTTCTCGGCGTAATCCCGAAGGCTTTCAACTCTCCTTTTTCCTATATTGCGTTTTGGAGCATTAACGGTTCTCATAAAGGACAAATCGTCCTTATATGCAATCATTCTCAGATAGGAAAGGGCGTCCTTTACTTCCGCCCGTGCAAAAAACTGGACGCCGCTGTAAATTGTATAAGGAATTTTTTCTTTAATGAATGCGTCCTCAACTACCCTTGTTACATAATGGGCACGGTAAAGTACCGTCATATCCTTATACGCTATTCCCCTGCCGTTCAGTTCCTTTATCTTTTGGGCAATCCACAAAGCTTCCCCTTCGGCGTTTGCACCGTGGTGGCATAAAACCGCTTCCCCGTCGCCGACGATAGGAAACAGTTCCTTTTTAATTCTGTGTTTATTCTTGCCGATAAGTGAGTTTGCCACGCTCAGTATTTGCGGTGTGGAGCGGTAATTTTTCATCATCATTACCGTTTTTGTTTCGGGAAATTCCTTGTCGAAATCAAGGAAATACCGTCCGTTTGCGCCACGCCACGTATAAATTGTCTGGTCGGGGTCTCCTACCACGAACAGATTTTTATGATAGTCGCAAAGCACCTTCATCAGTCTGTACTGGGGTTCGTCTATATCCTGAAACTCGTCTATCATTATGTATTCAAGTCTCTTTTGCCATTTCAGCCTGATCTGAGGGTTTTCATCGAAAATATGGAGCGAAAATAAAATCAAGTCGTTATAATCCAGCCCGAAGCATTTCTTTTCCCTGTATAAATAGCCGTAGAAGATAATGTCGGAGACGCTTGAAGCCTCAGTATATTTGATTTTCAGCGCTTCGGGGGACATATTTATCATATCGAGAAAATAATCTGGGTGTCTTTTCAGCTTTTGAATTTCAATCATATCACGGGCGGCTGAAAAGGTCATATCCCGAAGTGAAAGCCCCCGTTCCTCGTATATATCCGCAAGCATTGTATCAATGTCGGAATTGTCGAGAACGATAAAGCTCTTGGGATAATTTACGGCGTTGGAGTCCTCCTGAAGTATTGAAACGCAGAAGCCGTGGAAGGTGTTTATATATCCCGTGTCGCTGTCTCCGATAAGGTTATGTATTCTCTGTCTCATTTCGGCGGCGGACTTATTTGTAAATGTTACGCACAGAATATTTCCCGGCATAATCCCCAGCTCATTTACCAGATATGCAAACCGGTAGGACAGCGCGCGGGTTTTTCCGCTTCCGGCTCCTGCTACAACTCTGACAAAGCCTTCGGTTGACGTAACAGCCTTCCGCTGTTCTTCGTTCAGTTCATTTATATAATCCACTTTGCCACCTCATTTCCGAACATCTGTTTTTATTTTATCACATTTGCCCCCGTTTGTAAATAGTTTCCCGAAATTATGTAAAGCCGCCCTTAAAGCGGCTCGCAAATTGTTATTTGCTGTTTTTGTTGTTCTTGTTTTCGGACTGATTCTGATTCTGCTGGTTCTGGTTCTGCTGATTCTGCTGGTTCTGGTTCTGATTCTGCTGATTCTGGTTATTATTCTGATTGTTGTTCTTTTCCATTTTTGTTTTCCTTTCCGAGCCGATATCCGACCCTTTTTATTTTTACCTTATATTCTCTTATTATTCATAAATAAGGCATGAAATTCCGTAAAGCATCTGCGCCGTATCGGATCTTTTCATGACGGTTGCACCGTCGCTCACGGGATATGCTCCCAGCTCCTTCATTGCGCAAACTGCTTCGCTTGCCCATGTGGGTTCCTTTTCGGTGACATTTTCGGGAATATAGCCGATTACATTATTAAGAATCACCGAGGCTTCTTCGGGGGTTATGGGCTTATTGGGGTAGAAGTAAAGATTGTCTCCGTTCTGAACTCCCTTTATGATACCCAGCTTTGCCGCGCTGTAAACCAGTCCCTTATACTGTTCGGGAATATCTCTGTCGTCAACAAAGCCCGTGTCGGATACTGTGGGAATATTCTTTGCTCCGAACAAATTCATTGCAGACACGAGAAAATCAAGACGAGTTACCTTTTCGTCAGGTGAAAAGGTCTTTTTGCCCTTATTTTCGGAACAGCTCATAATGCCCTTGTCGGTCATCGCAATCGCCGCCGTGGCGTACTCATTGTTAACCATATCCGTAAAGGTTGTGCCTGTTTCATTCTCCATTACTGTCAGCGTAACGCTTACGGGGTCCGAATATGCACCCTTTGAATCGACCGCTCTGTAAATAAAGCTGTCATTTCCGGGAGTGTTTGAGGGAGTATAACGGAAAACTCCCGTGCTTTTTTCAAACACCAAGGTTCCGTTTTCGGGATATTTTACGATTTCAAAGCGGACTTCATCTCCGTCGGGGTCGGCAGCTGTCATTACACCGCCGCAGAGAGTGGAAGTAAAGGTATTAACTGCAATGCTCTTTCCCGATACGGGGGCGTTATTCTGCTTTGCGTCAAAAACTATTTCGCATGTCATGGTATATGCGTCGTCTAAGGAAAAACGGAATGAAGCATTTTGAGCGTCCTTTTCCGGCACAAAGGTCAGATTCTCAATATCGGAAACGGGGATTACCTGATTTTCAAGCACTGCGCTGTCATAAAGATACAGCTTGCCGTCCGAAGAATTAGGCAGGCTTTGCACCTTTACGGCTTCAAAGGAATCGCTGCCTGCGGCGTCAAAAAACTGTTCGGCGGAAAAGTCCACCGTTTCCCCTGAAATTCCGCATACGGTCATTGAATATTCCCTTGCTATAACGTCAAGCGCCGGGGAAACGGAGGCGCCGGCAACCGTAATCGCATATAAGGCGATTACCGAAATAATAACTGATACTGCTAATAATAGTTTTTTCATATTTGTTCCTTTCTGCATCTTGCCGTTTGGCATTCTGTAACTATATTTTTTACACAATTTATCCGTGATATTACCCGAAATCATTATTTTTCCAAAAATGTTTTCATTTTTTGTGATTATTTCAATTACATATATTGATTTTTGGAAAAATGTCGTGTATAATTTAATAGGCAAATAATGCAATTATCGAATTAAGGAACGGTATCAGTATGGAAACCAAACGCAATCAACAGTATTTCGCTTCAAAAGGAATCAACGTACTTTTAATCGTCGGTCTTGCAATATGTCTTTTAGGCGTAATCCTTCTTTTCGGACCTAAGACGAATTCCTTCGGTCTTGTTGTTATCCTTATCGGCTCTGTCGTTGCGGTTTTCGGTTCCGGCGCAAAGTCCGGCGAGGCGGAAATAGACAATCAGCTTTACAGCATAACAAAGGATATGCCCGAACAGGCGCAGATTAAATACGAAGTATACGAAAAGCACTTTCTGAAGATTATCAATCCCGTTTTTCTCAAGGGCTTTGACTTCAAGAGCCCCGAGCTTCTCTGCAAAAAGGGTCCCGACCACAAGTTCAGAACCGAGTCCTACAATGCCGCACAGCTCTATTTTACAAAAGAAAAAATATACGTATACGGCAAGCATATCTGCCTTACAGACGATTCGGAGGAAAAGAATTACACCTTCGGCGGCTCCTATCCTTATGAAGAGGTTGACAAAGCCTATATTGAGGACGAGAAGATTAAGGTAAACGGACGTGACATGACGATTCATTCCTTTGCTCTCAAGCTGAAGAACGGCGAGCTCGCTTTCAAGTTCCCCGTTGAGTACGGTGCAGACGTTGACAAGGCGGCTGACGATATTAACCATACCACCGAGAAAATGACTGAAAGAGCCGCTGAAAGAGCCGCCGACAAGGCTGCAAAGCGTGCGGCACTCCGTGCAATGGATCAGAACAAATAATTATAGAACATAAAGAACAACGCAGGCTGACGCCTGCGTTGTTCTTTTGTTAAAGTAATATACAGATTAGTCCGTTACTGCTTTCGTTTACAATCCTTGATAGTGTTTCCGAAA
>JAQXKW010000118.1 GCA_029010655.1 Clostridia bacterium
CCCGAGGTAAAGGATACCTTCGTAAAAAGGTCGAAAATAATTACCTCAATCCGCCGCTGGCTTGATTCACAGGGCTTTATGGAGGTGGAAACCCCCATGCTCGTAACAAACGCAGGCGGTGCGGCGGCACGTCCCTTTGAAACCCACCATAACGCACTTGACGAGGACTTCAGACTCCGCATTTCCCTTGAGCTTTACTTAAAGCGCCTTATAGTGGGCGGAATGGAAAAGGTCTATGAAATAGGCAGAGTGTTCCGTAACGAGGGACTGGATACAAGACATAACCCGGAATTTACCCTTATGGAGCTGTATCAGGCATATACGGACTACCACGGCATGATGGACCTGACGGAGAATATGTACCGCCACGTGGCAGAGGAGGTTCTGGGAACAGCGAAAATCACATATAACGGCGTTGAAATGGATCTGGGTAAGCCCTTTGAAAGAATGACCATGAACGAAGCCGTTAAAAAGTACGCAGGCGTGGACTTTGATAATATCACAACCCTTGAAGAGGCAAGAGCAGCCGCTAAGGAAAAGGGTGTGGAATACGAAGAGAAGCATAAGAGAGGGGATATTCTGAACCTGTTCTTTGAGGAATTTGTAGAGGATAAGCTTATCCAGCCTACATTTATCATGGATCACCCCATCGAAATCTCACCGCTCACAAAGAAAAAGCCCGGCTATCCGGACAGAGTAGAGAGATTTGAGTTCTTTATGAACGGCTGGGAAATGGCAAACGCATATTCCGAATTGAACGACCCCATAGACCAAAGGGAAAGATTTAAGGCGCAGGACGCCCTCGCCGCCATGGGCGACGAGGAAGCAAACCATACGGACGAGGATTTCCTGTACGCACTGGAATTGGGCATGCCCCCCACGGGCGGCATAGGCTTCGGAATTGACCGAATGGTCATGCTCCTCACCGACAGCCCCTCCATCCGCGACGTCCTCCTGTTCCCCACGATGAAACCGTTGGACTCTGATAAGAAGGTCGAGAAGCCTGCTGCGGCTCCTGTTGAAGCTGATCCGGTTGTCGAAGAAAAGATCGATTTCTCCAATGTTGTAATCGAGCCTCTCTTTGAAGATGCAGTCGATTTTGAGACATTTTCTAAGTCTGATTTCCGTGCTGTAAAGGTTCTTGAATGTGAAGCAGTACCGAAATCCAAGAAGCTCTTAAAGTTCACTTTGGATGACGGAACAGGCGTAAATAGAACGATTTTAAGCGGTATTCACGCATTTTATGAGCCCGAAGAGCTCGTTGGTAAGACACTGATTGCAATCACCAATCTGCCTCCGAGACCTATGATGGGTATTGAATCCTGCGGTATGCTTCTCTCCGCTGTTAATAAGCGCGGCGAAGAAGAAGAGCTCCATCTTTTGATGGTTAATAACCACATTCCGGCAGGCGCAAAGCTGTATTAATCGACCGCGAGAAAACAGCCCAAATTGCCTTGAGTGTACCAAAAAGTGTACCAATTTACACCACGAATGTACCACCGAGGCAAAAACAAATGTGCGATTAAAATGCAGCCCTGCAGAAGCCTTTCTGTGGGGCTGCGTTCATAATCAAAACTTTTTGTGTGTTGCCCTTCCTTTGGTAGCATGTCAGGCTATCATTTGATAGCACTTATTATTGGAGGATAGAGTAATGAAAAACACAAACAAAAAGCAACAAATGCTCAGCATTTTAGAAACGATGATTCAGAATGCTGAAAAAGGACCCTCCGGTTTTTGGGTTGATGATCATGAGGGGTGCGGAAATCCCGATATCTTTCCCGAATTCAAGGAAGGACTAAAAAGAGGGAGCCTTGTTCAGAAGGAACATTATTTATGTCCTTGGAACACAGCAGTCCTCTACGGAAACGGCCACGGCAATATTAACACAGGATGTTATCATAGTTGTTCCATAAGGAAAGCAAAGTATCTTTCTCCGGAAATGGTTAAAGCTGTGCTAATACGTTTCAAAAAGCTTCTGCAAAACGGTTATTATGATAATCCGCAGAACCTCAAGCCGCTTCTGAAAGAGAATGAAATCAATTATATTGAAAAACGGATACGAAGAGAAAAGCAAGAGCGGGATCTTAAAATCAAGACCGAAAAAGCAGCTCGATTAAAGAAGGCAGCAAAGCTGATTGATAAGTATCCAAATGCTAAAGACATTTTGGGAGCATATTACGGCAAAGATGAATATGGTAATTCTTCCGAATATGGTCTGATTGATTTCCATCCTAATGGAATGAAAGAAGTTGTTGGTGCAGAAAAATTCAGCTATGACGATTTCTTAGAGGTTCAATTTAATTCCGCACGTAAGCAAAGAACCGGCTTTATTAACGCATCAAATAACATAACATTAGGTTATAAAGGGTGCATTGAAAGAAAAACAGCAAAAGCAGTATGCTTCAAGCGCATTTGGATTGAAGGTATGTATTCCGATGGTGTATGCTTTGACGATAAAGAAGAGCATGTCTGGATGGATATTAAAGGGTTTGAAAGTTTCAATGTAGGTGATAGTCTTGCGTTTGCGGCAGATGTATACCGATATGTAAAAAAGTCAAACGGGAAAACTATTGACTATGGATTGAGGAATCCGGTTGGAATAACAAAGATAGACCCATATATTTTGCCGTCCGATAAAGAACTAATGGCTCAAAGGATAGACAGTATTATTTGTGAGGCGTGTTATCTTTCTGAACAGTGCAATAAAATGACTTGCATACTAAATAAGTCTGTTAAACGTCAAAGAAAAGAAATGTTGGATGTCATTTTGCAGGAATACGATCCTGAAAAAGATTTGAGATGAGGAGGAAAACGCCATGAAATCAATTTGGAAATATTCCTTATCGTTTCTTGTTGTTCTAATGGTGATTTCGTTTTGCGGATGCTCATTTGTTCCCACTGTTTTGACCGGCAACAACGTAGAAACTCTTAAGGGCTGGTCTTTTCAGTATAATAAAGGTACAAGCGATTACAGCCTTTTCTTCGGCCTTTTGAATAAGAACGATAAATATGTTTCAGCAAATGTAGATGTTGACATTCGTATTGTAAATGATGAAGGTGAAGAAGTATATAAGGCGACCAAGTCTGTCACCCCTGCTGATTTCGGGAACTATACAAGCCAAGTCGCCGGAGAGCAGTTCCTGGCTGAAATTAGAATTTCTGAAAAAGACGTTGCATGTGGCAAATCATCTAACGGAACAGTGTACTTGACTGTATATAAAGATGACGTTGTAAGATTTGATGAGGTAAACTGCAGTGCATTATATTGTTTGCCTGTTTCGGACATTGAACTGATTGCCGAGAACTTGCCGATTGAAATCAATGTTAAGGGATATAATGGGAATGTTGAATCAAAGATTAGAATTGATGAGGTATCGTATTCATTTGAAAAAGAGTATACCCCTGTGCTGAAAATAATTGTCTCCGGGACGAAGATCTTCGGCGGTTCTGACTCGTTGTCATATGATATGGTAAGTTATAAACTATACGACAGTCAGGACTGTGTTATAGAAACAGGGCAACTTTATATTCACTCTATTTCAAATGGAGATAAGTTTAAGGATGACTCGATAATTATTTATGACATAACTCCAGGAGAAACATATAAGATCGTTTTCAGCGAATACAGTTGGTAATGATATATGAGTGTGGCTGGCATTGTTGCGACACTATTGGGTTCCAGGACCTTGCGTTTGACCCTGATAAATAACCCTTCATACGTATCTGTAATTCTTTATAATTTGACTTATGACCGAGCTTACACCAATAACTTACACCAATTTACACCAACCTTACACCGGTGTGAGCACAATCGCATAATTTTCTTGAGCCTACTGTGTTTTATTACATAGTAGGCTCTTTTTTGCCTTGTTTATCTAACTTTCACGCAAGATAAACAGGGCAATTTATTTTTTTCAAAGGGGGGGTTGCAATTTTTTTCAGCAATCAAATACAGAGGGCAAAACAAAAGACATGGAAAAATTATACTGTAATCACGGAGAAACGGATAGGGGAATTGTCAGCCCGCGGCTTGCTTCGGAACGATAGGAGAACAATTTACCGTGCAGTAATACCCATATATAATGTATTTTAAGATGTTGACTTTTAACCTAAAATAGGTTATAATGTCGAAAATGTGTCTTTGGGGAAAGTCAGCTGTTCTTAAGAAAATGCGTGCTTTTTCGGTCGGATTTTTTACTGACGGATGAATTTACGGAAACCGTTTTTCCTTTTTGAACTTTTCGGTTTCTTTCATATTAATAACATTTAGTAACGGGCGTTTCCGGAAGGGAAGGTTATTTTAGCTGCACTTCGGCATTTTTTGGCTGCGTATGTCGGCTTTTTACAGAGGGTCTGTAAAAAAATAACCGCCGTTTTCGGTTTCCTGATTTTACCTTGTAATTTTTGTTAGCTAAATATGTAAAAAAATATTGCATTTTGAGATAAACTGTTATATAATGTTATCGATTATAGACTTATATGATATAGTTAGGATAGTTATGCAAAGTATCCAAATACAGCGAGGTGCTTTCGTTAAAAATGCATTTTTTGCTGAAATTATTAGCTGAATCAAGGCTTTTTCGAGAGTCGCGGAATGCGAAAAATACCGACAAAAGTATTAAGTCTATGGCAAAACCGATGATTTTCAACCCAAAAACTCAAGTTATTATATTACCACATAGCTATACCATGGAAAGAGAAAAGGACTATGAGGCTGATTAAGACAAATATGAGGCGAGGTATTGCGTTGCTGCTTGTGTCGGCTATGCTCATAACATCTGTGAGTATGGGTGCGGCAATAGGCACAAAAGCCGTGCGAAGCGCACAAACCGTTTCCTTTGGCAGCTTGATTGCGGATAATGCTTTGGAATTGGGAGATGCCGAAAAAGGCATACTCCGCTCAGGGCTTCTTGCAGGGGATACCTTTACATATATATCGCCGGATAACAGCGACGGACTCATAGCGGTGGACCCGGACGCAAAGAAGATTACCGTATCGCCCTATACGGACGAGCTTGGCAATATGTGGACAGCGGCTGTGTGCCGTATTGTGTATGACGGAGGAAAAGAAACCGTCGCACTTATCGACGGCGAAGGCAGATTTGAATATGACGGAAGCTCTTATGCCGCAGAGGCGGACTATAAGCTCACCGTTTCGGCCGGCGATCCGACCTTTACTGAAAAATTGCTCAAAGCTCCCTATATGCTCGCAAAGGGCGTTGATAATCTGAATGTGCTTTGCAGCTATAATGTGCAGATGCCCCTGGATGTGCTGGCTCAAAACAAGGATTTGCTTCAGATAGCGGCTGACGGCTTCGATCTTTACGCTCCGGACGGATCGTCTATGGGTCATGTAGACCTGCCATGCAAGCCAAATGCACAAAATCTCTTAAAACAGTATAATGCCAACGGCGGCAAATTTGACCTGAAGGTCAGGGGAGACGAGTGTATCGCCGCCGCCGCAAAAACCGCATATCTTATCTCCGGCGGACAGAATATTAAAAAGGCCGCCGCAGATACCTATAAGGATTTCAGCGCCATTTATGCAGACCTTACCAATTCCTTCTATCAGTCTGCAATGGTAGCATATCAAATTGCCACACAGGAAACCATAGACATTATGTGCACAACCCTCAGCAAGTGGCTTGCAACCGTCAAGCCCGTTGCGGAGGATTCCTGGGCAATTCTTGAAAACACCGATGTGTTGGCTGAGGGGCTTACCGACGCACAGTATGCAGAGCTTGACACCCTGATAGCCGCTGACGCAACTTTGGCGGACAGACCCTTTAACGGAGCCGTTCCGGAAACGCTCACTGTTAACACGTCAACGGTAGAAGCCGAGGTAAACCGCTATGCGGTAACCGTTCAGGTTCTGGCGCGGGTCGTTGACAGAGAGACTAAAGACTCCGCCGAGCTGACCGCGCTTCCCGCGGAAACTGCCGTTATTAAGATGATTCCGGGCAGTACGGGAGCGGAAATTCTTTCCCGGGTTGAAGCATCGGGAGTTGAAGAAAGTGCTCTCGCCGGCTGGGATTCCTTCTACGGAGTAAACGAAGACAATTATATCCGCAGCGTATCTGTGGATTTGACCGAAGATTATACGCTTGAGGGTAATATTACCTATACAATCACTTATACCCCCCGTACCCTGACTGTGACCTACGGTGAAGGCTATGGGGAGGGAGAAAAGACCCCTGCGGAGGTACCCTACGGTTATCAGATGAAGCTTCCCGCATATAACGGGGATTTGGTATATGACTACACGGTCAACGGAAGTGAAGCCGACCAGGGCGACGTTGTCCGCATTACCGGAAACACCTACCTTTCCCGTGTAACCGGAAAAGCATGGAACTATTACGGAATAGGAAAGCTCGTCTCCGGAAACTATGCGACAGGCGACACAGTCGCACAGAATATTTTAACAAGCACCGCGCTGAGGACAGGCACCTTCCGCCTGCGTACTCCCGGAAATGCCGACGGACTGCTTTCCATGGATAGCTCAACGGGAGTATATACGGTAACGGCGAAAGCGTTCAAGGCAGACACCGGCGATTTGTGGTGGATACCCGAAACCGGAACGCTCAAGGGCGGCGAGGCCGACGGCACAGCTATCAGCTTTACCTTGGCAGACGGTATTAACTATACCGCAGAATTTG
>JAQXKW010000119.1 GCA_029010655.1 Clostridia bacterium
ATAGCCGTTGACAGAAGCTGAATGTTATATTTTCTGAATCTCCATATGGAGTACAGCTCATAGTGCTTGGGGAAGGATTTGCCCAACAGGTTGAAGGACTTTCTGGGGGAAGTAACCAGGTTGGAGTTGTCCTCGGTGATAATAAGGGACATGGGCTGACGGACGGAGGTCGTTTTCATAGGCATGAACACGGACGCCAGCACAACTATAAGGCTGAAAATGAATACCTTGAGCACAACCCAGCCGGAGAATGCGAAGGCAAAGCCGGAGGGAGCGTAAATAAGGTAAACCACCAGAGTTGAAACCAGGACCGAGGGGATAAGCGTTACCAGCATGATAACGAACATTTCCCAGAACGCCGTAACGAACAGCATTTCAAAGTCAGCGCCGAAGGTCATATATACGCCGTAGGTGAACTTGTACTGGTTCATTCTGATGTTGTAAATGGACATCATCAGGAACACGGACAGCACCATCATAAGAATGGCAATAATCCAGAACGACGCATTGTTAAGCTCGAAGCATATAATAATTGAAGCAAGCGTTACAAGCAGAAGCGCAATTTTGAAGGAAAAATCGAACTTAATGTTCTTGAACACGATTGCCATGAACGCCCACAGAACTATAAATACGACCACAATGAGGGCAACGTATCCGAGCATTGTGCCGAAGGATTTGCCTGTGGAATTGCCTGCGGCACGGTCCATAAGGAGCGTTCTTTCCGCAGTAAAGTTGGGGGTAGCGTATGAAGGCTCAAGCGACGCAAGCTTTGCCACGTAGAATTTTTCAAATTCCTCGCAGTACTTGGCGACGGTTTCGTCGTCCGCCATCTCGCCTGTCTTGCGGTCCAGCTTTCCGAAGCGCAGATAAACGTCGTATTCGTTCTTCTGCTCTCTTGCGTTATATCTCTCCTCGGTGAGATCCTCCAGAACGACATAAAGCTGTTTGGTTTCGTCCATAACGCCCATGCCGTCGGAACGCTTGTAGCCGACTATGTAATTGTACTGTGACTGAGTCAGATCGTGCAGTACATAGTGATACTGATACTCATCGGTTATTTGCTGTGATTCGACCGAACTGTTGTTGGTGGCGGAAATCGCCATCATGCCGTAAAGCATCTGAACAATAAAGATCGCAGCGAAGAAACAGCAATACTGCTTGAAGTTGAAGAATACGCTTTTCCACGCGATTTTAATGTGCCGTGAAAGGTATTCCCAGGTTCTTTCTAACATCGCTTTGCGGTGCCGCACCCATAGGGTACAGCCCCTCCTCCTTAAAAAAATTGCCGGTGCAGTGATAAATGGGCATAACTATCCCATTACATACTACTTCTAATTAATTATACCATTGGTTTGAGAAAAATGCAGGATTTATTTCAAATAATTTATAACAAAATTGCGCCGCTGTTTTTGTGCAAAATGTCATAATAGGTCAAAATGCGATTGTTTTCGGTGAAAAAACGGCAGAATGTTTATTTTAGTAATTTGCCTAAAACAGCGTCTGTTTCCCTGAGCGCCGCATTAATATCGGGGAAGGCACGTATTTTCTCCCGATTCCAGAGATTTTCGCTGATAAAGGGAAGTCTCTCGCGGATTTTTTCAAGCTCGTCACGGTGTCCGTCCTCTTTTGTGGGGAAAGCCTTTTCAATAGTGTCGCCCCAGGAGGAAAGCTGTCCGCCTATCATTTTTTCGTCGGGAGCAAGCCGCATCATTCCGTTTTTGTAGGGGGAGGCGTCGTTAATGGTGCCGTAGGAGCATACGTCCCAGTTGTAGCAATCCTCCAGAGGATAGAACCAGGTGGGGGTGACAACGTAGGTGGGGAGCCATGAGCAGTTTATAATCTCAAAGCCGCCCTCCAAAAGCTCGCCGGGAAGCTGATAGCTTGAATCGAACACCATAACCGCCGCTTCTTTGGGCACCATGCCGTTGGTAGCCTTGTGAAAGCCCTCCCAAACTATGGGGCGCTTTCCGCAGGAGAGAACCGCCTCGGCGTTGCTTTTTATAAAATATGCAAGATAGCGGAGCATTATATATTCCGCACCGGTCATGCCGGGAGCGTCGTCGTCAATTGAAAAGCCGCATTTTTTGCCGAATTCGGTGCATTCGTCATTATCCAGCCACCAGCCCAGCCTTGATTCGTCGCCGCCTATATGTATATACTCGGAATGGGGGAACATGGCGCAGATTTCTCTGTATATGTCGCCCACAGCGCCGACGGCTTTCTCGCTGAAGGTAATAATGCCCTCTTTTCCGAATATTTCGGGATATGCTTTAAGTATTGCGGTGGAGTGACCGGGGGTGTCCACCTCGGGGATTATCCCCACGTGACGGGATGCGGCGTATTCGTCCAGCTCAGCAATTTCGGCAAATGTAAAACATTTGCCCTCCGTGGACAGCTTGGGAAATTTTTCGGAGGGAAGGGTGTAGCTTTCGTCGTCGCTGAAATGAATATGAAGATATTTTACCTTGTAGAAATAACACAGGTCTACGTATTTTTTCAGCTCGTCAAGGGTGTGAAAACTGCGGGCGCAGTCTATCATAAGCCCGCGGTAGCCGAAATCGGGAGAATCCCATACGGTAAGGGCGGGGAGTATGAGCTTTCCGTCTCTTATACGGGATAATTGCAGAAGCGTTGCAAAGGCGTAGGAGGCTCCGTCGGAGTCAAAGGCGTAAACCGTAACTCCCTCGGAATCTGCCGTCAGTCTGTATTCGCCGGGGTACAAAAGGTCTGTCTTTACCGTGGAAATACCGTTGTCGGCAAACGTCAAATTTTCGCCGGTGCATTTTTTCATTTGCTCTGCAAAAACCAGAGCCTCGGCGTCAAAATCCCCGTGACGGAGCGCAGGGTCGAAAAAAAGAACCTTTTCCTTACAGCTTACGCCCTTGGGGGTGGGAATAACATTGAGTTTCATAAGTATGCTCCTTTATGCTTTACGGCAGGCACTTTTCTGCCGTAAAGGCCGTTTTTGGTATTTTACCACATTTTCGCCCGTATTACAAGAAGCGGGACATTATTTTATCGGCAATAAAGTTCGGGAAAAATATTGATTTTGGGTAAGAGATAATGTATAATGGTAGGAAAGATTAATAAATGAGAAACGGAGCTATAAAATGGTCAATTCGGTAATTGATTTTTTGAAAAAGGCAGACCCTGAAATAGGCAATGCTGTGGAAGCGGAGTATAAAAGGGAAAAGAGAGGTCTTGAGCTTATCGCCAGCGAGAACGTGGTGTCCGAGGCGGTAATGATGGCAATGGGCACTCCCCTTACCAATAAATATGCGGAGGGCTATCCTCAGCACAGATATTACGGCGGCTGCGAGTGCGTAGACGTGGTGGAGCAGATTGCCATTGACCGTGCCTGCCAGCTTTTCGGCGCAGAGCACGCAAACGTACAGCCCCATTCCGGCGCACAGGCAAATACTGCCGTGTACCTTGCGCTTCTTGAGCACGGGGACACGGTTATGGGCATGAATCTTGCCCACGGCGGACATCTTACCCACGGAAGCCCCGTAAACTTTTCGGGTATCAACTATAATTTCGTGCCCTACGGCGTAAACGACGACGGCTTTATCGACTATGACGAAATGGAGCGCATTGCAAAGGAAAATCACCCCAAGCTCATAGTTGCGGGCGCGTCCGCTTACCCCAGAGTAATTGATTTTGAAAGAATTTCCGCCATTGCAAAAAGCGTGGGCGCTCTGTTTATGGTGGATATGGCACATATAGCAGGTCTTGTTGCCGCAGGGCTTCATCCGTCTCCCGTTCCCTATGCGGACGTGGTAACCACTACCACCCATAAAACCCTGAGAGGTCCCAGAGGCGGGCTTATCCTCTGCCGAGAGGAGTTCAAAAAGGCAATAAATAAAGCGATTTTCCCCGGAATGCAGGGCGGCCCCCTTGAGCATATTATCGCCGCAAAGGCGGTGTGCTTCGGCGAGGCGCTGAAGCCCGAATTCAAGGTTTATCAGCAGAATATTATCAATAACGCAAAGGCTTTGGCAGACGGTCTTGTTGCCGAGGGCTTCAATCTTGTCTCCGGCGGCACGGACAACCACCTTATGCTGCTTGATTTGAGAAATAAGCATATAACGGGAAAAGAGCTTGAGCAGAGACTGGATAAGGTTTACATTACCGTTAATAAAAACGCCGTTCCCGGCGACCCGGAAAAGCCTTTCGTAACAAGCGGTATCCGTGTGGGAACTCCTGCCGTTACCACAAGAGGTCTGAATACGGAGGATATGAAAACTCTCGCCCGGCTTATTTCTCTCACGGTTTCCGATTTTGAGAACTCTGCGGATTATATCCGTGCAGAGGTTACAAAGCTCTGCGAGAAATATCCCCTTTACGAATAACTTTTGGAGATAATATGAGAAAAAGTATCAGATTTACGGCGCTTGTTCTTGCCGTTCTAATGTGTGCGGCAGCATTTGCAGGCTGTTCAAAGAAAGACCCCGACACACCCTCCGGAATGAAGCTGGCGTCAAGCGAGGACACGGATTACAGAATGTATGTTCCCGAAAACTGGCGTGTGGACAAATCCACGCTTTATACTGCGGCGTACTATTCCTCCGGAGACGCTACCAGCATTTCCGCCACCGCATACGGCATGAATTACGACGATACCACCGTCGACGACTGGTTTGAGGGCTTCACGGAGGAATTTAAGGAAATCTATACCGATGTGACCGAGGCAGAAGCCGAGGAGGCAAAGCTGGGGGGAGTAGACGGGAAAAAGTACACCTTCAGCGGCACGCTCAACGAAAAGGTATATAATTATATAATCGTGGCGGTGCTCCGTCAGAACTATATTTATTATATAACCTATACTTCCACTCCGGAGTATTATTCCGACCATCTGGAAGAGCTTGACGACGTGATAAGATATTTTGAATTTAAGTGATATGATATATTTTGACAACAGCGCAACCACAAAGCCGTCCGAGGCCTCTCTCACAAAAATGAGAGAGGCTCTCTGCGTTTCGTTCGGAAATCCGGGGTCTGTGCACCTTGCGGGAAACGATGCGAGAAGGCTTCTTGACGAAGCCAGAAAAAGCGTGGGGGAAACCTTCGGAATACGCCGTGCCGCCGACGGGGAAGTGATTTTTACTTCGGGAGGAAGCGAAGCCAATAACCTTGCAATGTTCGGCTCTATCCGTGCAAAGGTTCGGAACGGAGGACAAGTATTCATAACGGACGGGGAACACGCCTCCGTGGAAAACGCCGCACGGGAGCTTGAAAAGTTCGGCTTTCAGGTTCTGCGAATTCCCACCGTCGGAGGAGCGCTTGACCTTGATTTTATAGAAAAGAATGCGGATAAAGGCGTTGTGCTTGCGGCAATGATGCTGGTAAATAACGAGACGGGCGCCCTTTACGATATAAAATCCGCCGCAGAGATAATCCGTGAAAAATCGCCTAAAGCGTTTATCCATTGCGACGCAGTTCAAGGGTATCTGAAGGTGAAATGTACCCCGAAAAGCCTCGGCGTGGATTCAATGGCGGTAAGCGCACATAAAATATACGCCCCCAAGGGCGCAGGCGCATTATATGTAACAAACGAGGTGCTTCGGGCAAAAAGGCTTGCGCCGCATATTATAGGCGGAGGTCAGGAAACGGGACTTCGCAGCGGAACGGAAAACGTACCGGCAATCGCCGCCTTCGGTGCGGCGGCAAGGGAGGGCATGGCACAGCTTGAAAGCCGCCGCAAGGCCGCAGAGGAATTAAGCGAATACCTGATAGAGAAAATTGAGGGCACGGTTCGCATAAACCGACCCGAAAAGGGAATTGCGAATATTATCAACATAACGCTCCCCCAAATAAAGAGTGAAACCATGCTGAATTTCATGTCGCAGAAGGGAATCTGCATCAGCGCAGGCTCCGCCTGCTCCGCAAGAAGCCACGGTGTAAGCCGTGCACTGACCGCCTTCGGGCTCTCAGAGAGCGAAGCGGACTGCTCCGTGCGTATAAGCCTTTCCCATCTCAATACTAAAGAGGAAGCAGACATTTTCGCAAAAGAGCTTGAAGCGGCAATAGGAAGCCTTGTAAGGAAGAGATAATTACTTAGGAAAAACTTGGAGAGAAAACACAGCAGAAACAAATTTCTTATTACATGAGGTGACGTATGAAAAAAGTCGCAGTACCGAAATCGGTAAAGAAAAAAGTTTTCCGTGAAATACTTATAAGATTTGTGAAACTGGTAATCTTTCTTGCCATAGCATATGTAATATCCGATTGGCTATGGGTGGAAAATACGGATAATTTGAATTTCAAATCTGCCGGACCCACAACAGTAACGGTAGTATTGTATGTTTTACCGTTTGTTTTCAGCGGAATTCCGGTGAAGCTCATAGATAAAAACTGGTACGGTAAAATAATCTCTATTGAAACCGAAACGGTAAAATCAAGAGAAAAGATTTCCGAAACCGTAGACCGCAACCATTATCTTAAACAGATTGCACTTATAGAAACTCCCGACGGAAAGCTGCATGAAAAAAGAATATACGACGAAGGTACGCTCCTCCACGAAAATGCAGGGGAAGTGTATTCGGTAGGTGATACGGTAGTTCATGCTTACGGAACCGATTATCTTGTTCCTCTGAGAAACAAAAATGATACAAAAAAGCGTGTCGTATGCGCATACTGCGGTTTTAAGAGTCCAAATGGCACGGACATCTGCCAGAATTGCGGATGCTCTACGGAAATTTATCTCGTTGACAGCGCAAAAAAGTGAGAAAAATATGAAAAAAGTATCATATTTTATTACATGGATGCTGACTGTCTGGGGAGTATCTTTGTTTAGCTTTTTTGCTGTATATCCGGCTATCACATGGTTCAGTCAGGAGAATTTCCCGCCTTTAACCCCAAATATTCTGCTTTTGATATGGGCAGGGCAATTGGCTTTACATTGCGTTGCTTTGGCGCTTCTTATCAGCGGCGTCAGCAAAAAACAGAATTTAGGCGGTGTGGTTATGCCTTTGTCTGCGGTTGTTATAAATCAGACAGCGGCATCAGCGGTCTATATTATTGTGGCAATAGTAAGTAAATATAACGAAAAGTTGTATTATTCTTTGCATCTTATAACAGATGTCATAAATAAATATGTTCCCGGTACTGTATCCGAGCAAAATCAAAGCAAATGGCTTTTGATACTGTGTATTGTCCACATGATAATATTCAGTGCAGTTGCAGTAATTTTCTACTTTATCGAAAGGACAAGACAGGAGGAACTGTTAAAAAAGGGCATGGAGCCGTTGGAAAACTGCTGACGAACATATGGCGAAAATCAAAACAACGGCGGGGGCTTGCTCCCGCCGTTTTGCCTCCCTTGTGCAAAGGGAGGGGGACCACGAAGTGGTGGAGGGATTGTCACACTATGACCGGCCAAAACAACCCCTCAGGTGCCTTTGGCACCAGCTCCCCGCGGTTTCACTTCGTGAAGCCATACACAGGGGAGCCTCTGTTGCGGCGGGAGCAATCTGTACAATGTAATAAGATAGTAAACAGGTAATGTAATAGGATAGTAAACAGTTTTGAAGTATAATAGAAGGCAAGAAATGACCAAAAGAAAGAGGTTATGGAAATGCCTTGGAAGGAAAAAACTGTGGAAGAATTAAGAAAAGAATTTACAGAAGAAGCAAAAACGACCAAAAATTTCAGCTCATTGTGCCGAGAATTCGGAATTACCCGAAAAACAGGATACAAGTGGGTGAAACGGTCGGAAAACCAAGAGGAATTGTGCGACCGAAGTCATGCGCCGCAGACCATTCCGCACAAAACGGAACCCTGGGTTGAAGACCTTGTTTTAGCCGTCCGCTCCGAAAACCCCGAATGGGGAGGAAAGACAATTCGTAAAGTCTTACAAAATCAAGGTTATACAAACCTGCCGTGCGCCAAAACAATCGACAATATTCTGAAACGAAACGGCTGCATAAGCGAAGCAGAATCGTTGAAACGAAAGGAATTTCAGCGATTCCAACGTGAACACTGCAATGAGCTTTGGCAAACCGATTTCAAGGGAGATTTCCCTTTGCTGGACGGAAGCCGGTGCTTTCCGCTGGATATATTGGACGATTGCTCCCGCTTCTGTCTGCGGATTGAAGCAAAGCCAAATACGCTGGGAGTCAAAGAAACTTTTGAAGATACTTTTCGCCAATACGGTATGCCGAAAGCGATTCTTTCAGACAACGGTGCACAGTTCGCCGGCTTCAAAGGCGGATATACGCAATTTGAACGGTGGCTGATGAATTTAGATATTCTTCCGATTCACGGACGGCTTATGCACCCGCAAACACAGGGAAAAATCGAGCGGTTTCACCGCACCATGAAAAATGAATTGCTTAAATACAATGATTTTCCCGATTTAACGGCGGCATCTCAAGCTCTTGCCGAATGGCGAATGAAGTATAACCGGATTCGTCCGCATGAGGCATTAGGTATGAGATGTCCGTCCGACGTGTACATACCGAGCGTGCGGAAATACCCGGACATTATCAAGCCTTACGATTACAGTGGAATATACCGGATGATCAAGGTGAACAACTGGGGATATCTGCGTTTTGACAGGATACAGATATATCTGAGTGAGACCATGGCAGACACTTATTTGGAAATCAGACCCGCAGAAGGCGATCGCTTTTTCGTGTGTTACCGCAATTACAAGATAGCCGAGATAGATGCGGTCGAAGGAAAACTGCTTAACCGCCGCATTTCACGCCTCCCCTGAGAGCCGCGCCGCGTATGGAAGCC
>JAQXKW010000120.1 GCA_029010655.1 Clostridia bacterium
CTTCAGATAAAGCTTATAGCCCTGCGCTCTACTCTTATCGGGGGCTTTCTCTGTTTCGGGAAAGGCTTCGGGCGCCTTACCGTTTTCGGAAAGGGCAATTACGGAGGAGGCAAGAATTTTTGCGTCCTCGTCCTCTCTGACGGAAATTTTACCGGTTACGGCAATTGCACGCTCCAAAGTAAGGAAAGCGGAATACTGTGAAAGCACCTTAGGGAAAACAACGATTTCCACGGAGGCGTCGCTGCCCTCAAGGGTTACAAACGCCATAGGCTCGCCCGCCCTTGTGGTTTTATTTGTTCTTGAACCCACTATGCCGCATACGGTTACAGTTTGCTTTTCCTTATATGCGCCCGTAGGAGAGTCCCCGCCGAAGGAATTTATAATGCCCGAAATCGAGTCGCAGCCTATCTTTTCAATGTTATCCGTATAGTCGTCAAGGAGACTGCCAGTCAAAAACATGCCGCAGCTTTCTCTTTCAAGGCGGAGCTTCTCTGATGCGCAAAACTCCGGAATCTGAGGAAACTCCGTTTCGGGAGCCGTTACGTTTTCATCGGACACGGCAGAAAAAATATCAAGCTGACCCTCAAGATGAGAATCTGTTCCCCGCTCCATGATTTTCTCATATACGGCGAGCATTCGGCTTCTGAAAACACCTGAAGAGTCAAGGGAGCCGGACTTAATAAGCGCCTCCATCTGACGCTTATTCATGCCGTTTTTCATCATTCGGGTAAGAAAATCGTCAAAGGATTTGAATTCTCCCCGACAACTTCTTTCTTTAACAAGAAGCTCGGTAAAGGCGACGCCCAAATTTTTAAGAGCGCCCAGCCCGAACCGAATTGAATTTCCCTCTGCGTGAAAATCCGTCATACTGCGGTTTACGTCGGGGGGGAGCACCTCAATGCCGTTTTTTCTGCACTCGGAAAGATACTCGCAGATTTTTGCGGGATTTCCGAGGACGCTGGTAATAAGGGCGCAGTTATATTCAAGCAAATAGTGGGTTTTAAGATAGGCGGTTCTGTATGAGGTCACCGCATATGCCGCCGCATGGCTTTTATTAAAGGCATAATCGGCAAAATCCGCAATATCGGAAAACAGCTTCTCTGCAGAATCTGCGTCCATGCCGTGCTTTCCTGCGCCGTCGATAAAGGCGTCTTTTTCCCGAAGAAGCTCGTCCGCATGCTTTTTGGAAATGGCACGGCGGACTATGTCCGCATGACCCAGCGAATACCCTGCCACATCTCTGAAAATCTGCATTACCTGCTCCTGATACACGATACAGCCGTATGTGGAATCAAGTATGGGCGCAAGCAAGGGGCTTAAATACTCTTCCCTCTTTCCGCCGTGGCGGGCTTCTATATATTTGGGGATCGAGCTCATGGGGCCTGGTCTGTAAAGGGCTATTGCCGCAATTATATCGTCGATTGAGTCAGGCTTTAACTGCATAAGTGTCTGCTTCATGCCCCCGGATTCAAGCTGAAACACGCCGTCGGTATTTCCCTTTGAGATAAGGGCATAGGTCTCGGCATCGTCAAAAGGAACCTCGGAAATTGAAAAATCCGGATTTTTTTCCCTTATCTGTTTTTCCGCATTGTCTATTATGGTAAGATACCTTAGTGCCAGAAAATCGAACTTTAGCAGTCCCAGATCGGCGATGGTGGTCATGTCGTACTGGGTAACGGGCACTCCGCCGTTTACGGACAGAGGAACATGCTCAAAGAGCGGTTTTTCCGTTATAACTACCCCTGCGGCATGGGTAGACGCATGCCTCGGCATGCCCTCAAGGGCACGTGCCGTGTCTATAAGTCTGCGCACCTCCGGGTCGGTGTCGTACATTTCACGGAGGGCTTTGCCCTTCATGGCGTCGTCTATGGTGACGTTCAAGTCCTGAGGAATGAGCTTTGCCACGGTGTCAACGTCGTTATAGGACATGCCCAGCGCTCTGCCCACGTCTCTGACTGCGGCTTTTGCGGCAAGGGTACCGAAGGTGATTATCTGAGAGGTATGATCCTCTCCGTATTTCTCTCTTACGTATGCTATGGCTTCATCTCTGCGGTTATAGCAGAAATCTATATCAAAGTCCGGCATACTTACTCTTTCAGGGTTAAGGAACCTTTCAAACAGAAGGTCAAAGCGCAAAGGGTCAATATCGGTGATACCGATAAGATACGCCACAAGGCTCCCCGCACCGCTTCCTCTGCCGGGACCCACGGGTATTCCCTTTGAACGGGAGTAATTTACAAAATCCCACACGATAAGGAAATACTGGCTGTACCCCATTTTATCTATTACGGACAGCTCATAGTCAATTCTGTCTGTATACTCTTTTTCGGAATGGTCGGAGTAGTCTATTTTACCTGTTTTCACCTTTGTTTTCAGCCCCTCAAGTGTCAGGTGTCTCAGGTAATCGGAGGGGGGCTGATTTTCGGGGCAGGTATAGGACGGGAGATAAATATGCCCGAATTCAAAATCAAAATTACACTTTTCCGCGATTTTTACCGTGTTTTCGAGAGCCTCCGGGTGTTCAGGGAACAGAGCCGCCATCTCCCGTGTGTCTTTATAATAGAACTCGTCTGTTTCAAAGCCTATGGGTCTGCCGTCTTTTATACAGCTACCCGTCTGGATGCACATGAGTATTGCCTGGGCTTCGCTGTCCGACTTTTTCAGATAATGAATGTCGTTGGTGGCAACCAAACCGATACCGTATTTGCGTGATATTGCGTATATGGCGTCATTTACCGACTTCTGTTCGGGAATGCCGTGATCCTGAATTTCGAGGTAAAAATCCTCTCCGAAAAGCTGTTTCATTTCCAGAGCATTTTTTTCGGCGCCCTCAATATCACCTGATA
Organism: Clostridia bacterium; assembly: GCA_029010655.1. GTDB lineage: Bacteria > Bacillota > Clostridia > Oscillospirales > CAG-272 > Avispirillum. The sequence continues at coordinate 2,847 of JAQXKW010000120.1, forward strand.
CAATATGCTTGGGAATATATCCGCCGAGGCATGCGGACAGAGCCACAAGCCCCTCATGGTGCTCACGGAGCAATTCCATATCTATACGGGGCTTTGAATAAAAACCCGTCAAAAAGCCCTCCGACACCATATAGATAAGGTTTTTATAACCTGTCTCGTTTTTCACCAGCAAAACAAGGTGATTTGACGTGCCGTCGGAGGTCATTTCCTTCTTATAGCGTGACGAGGGGGCAACATACACCTCACAGCCGATTATAGGCTTAATTCCCTCTTTATTGCATGCCTTATAAAAGGCAACTGCGCCGTACATTACGCCGTGGTCGGTCAGAGCAACTGCCGTATGCCCCGCACGCTTTGCGGCTTTCGGGATTTCGGAAATACGGCATGCGCCGTCAAGAAGGCTGTATTCGCTGTGAAGATGAAGATGAACAAAGCCGTCCATTTCCTGACCCCTTCCATAATTTATTCCGCCTTAAAGCCGGCGGCTATATCCATAATTTTATCAAGTCTGTGCTTTACGCCCGATTTTGAAATGGGCGGATCGTGAAGCAAGGCAAGGTCTGCCATTGACGCCTGCGGGTATTTTACACGAAGTGCGGCGGTTTCTTTAAGCTCCGCAGGAAGACGGATAATACCGCCGGTGCACTTCAGCTCGTTTACGGCGTCAATATAGGGCTGTGCCGACTGAAGCGTTTTTCTTATATTTGCCATATCGCAGTTAAGAAGTCTGTTTGTCTGCGAATTCAGCTCCTTAACTATTTTGGAGTTCATAAGGTCAAATACCGATTTGTTTGCCCCGATAAGCGCAAAGAAGTCTTCAATCTTTGAACTGCTTTTTACGTACAAAAGAAATCTTGCGCACCGCGCGGCGCAGGTCATTTCAAATCCGTTTTCACGCATTATTATATGTGCCGCATCTCTTTCCCCCTCCGTGGGAAAGGAAAGCTCAAGGTGATACCGTCTTGACGGGTCGGTTACGCTTCCGTACACTACGAACAAGCCTCTCAGAAATGCGCCGAAGCATCCGGCACACTTGAAATGAGCGGGAGCTGCTTCGATTATACGGCATCTGTCACGGCTGTCCGTTTGCTGAGACAGTGACAGCATATCGGAAAACATACGGCCGCAACATTTCTTTTTATCCTTTGTTTCGAGGAGATATTTTTTCGTTTCGGCTGAATATGAGCTCATTTTACCGCAATGACCTCACATTCAAGCTCAACACCGTACGCTTCCTTAACTCTTTCTTTAATAAAGTCAATAAGCTGTTCTACGTCACGGGCGGTTGCGCCGCCTTTATTTATAATAAAGCCTGCGTGCTTTTCGGAAATCTGTGCGCCGCCCACCGAATATCCCTTCAGCCCTAATTCTTCAATCATCTGCCCCGTGTAATGTCCCTGACACCGCTTAAAAACGCTTCCGGCGGAGGGGTATTCAAGGGGCTGTTTCGTTTTGCGGGAAAGCATATATAAGTCCATTTTTTCCTTTATTTCGGCTTTGTCGCCGGGGGTTAGTGAAAAAACGGCGGAAAGAATTATTCTGTTTTTATTTTCAATATAACTGCTTTTTCTGTAAGAGTAATTATGTTCAAAAAGTCCGATTGTAACGGTTTCCCCTGTTTCGGTATCAAAATAGGTGCTCTCTTTCAGAACTTGAGACACCTCGCCGCCGTAGGCTCCTGCGTTCATATAAACCGCACCGCCCACAGAGCCGGGAATACCGTTTGCAAATTCAAGGCCGGAAAGTCCATAATCCCTTGCAACGTGAGAAACAGCCGTAAAGGACGCACCTGCAAGGCAGGTTATTTTATTATCCTGAACGGTTATTTTATTTAGCTTTTCGGCGGAAATTACCGCACCTTCATATCCCCCGTCCGCAAAAAGAACATTTGAGCCTTTACCCAAAACAAAGAAATTAATCTTTTCTTCATATGCGCTTTTTACAGCAAAGGTGAAATCCTCAAGGGTTTCGGGCATTACAAAAACCATAGCCTCGCCGCCGATACGAAAGGTAACGTGACGGCTCATAGGCTCGTTTTCCGAAAAGGCTATTCCCCTGTCCGTGAGTTTTTTGATGTATTCGGTAAAATCCATAGCTGTCCTTTACAAAAATTCAAAAAGTTCGGTAAGGCTTGAAACGGTATATTTGGGTCTGCTGTCGGTTCTTTTCTGAGAGGTGTACCACACGCTGTCTATTCCGTAATTATACGCGCCCGATATGTCGCTTGTGAGCGAATCACCGATTACCAGATATTTTGACAAATCGCAATCGCCGATTTTCTCTGTCACCGTATCAAAAAACCTTTTATCGGGCTTTGAAACGCCCATTTCCTGGGAAATAAAGCACCCCTTAATCCAAAGGTCAAAATCGGTTTTTTCAAGCCGTGAACGCTGAATTGCGGAAATTCCGTTTGTGATTATATAAATATCATATTTACGGGACAGCCTTTCAAGAACCGTTTCGGCGTCGGGCATTAAAGGGGCGTACTCCCCCAGCCTTCCCTCGTAAATTTCCGCCGCCTTTTTGCCGTCCTCACCGGGGCACCCGAATTCCCTCATAAGCCTTACGAAACGGTTTACCCTTAAACGGTCGAAATCGGTTTGTCTTCTTTCAAGCTTTTCCCATTCCTCTTTATTTATTTCATGGTATCTCTTATGAGTTTTTTCGGAAAAGCCCACGGGAAACATTTTCAGAGTATCGGCAAGGGCGGATTTCTCCGCCGCATCAAAATCCAGCAAGGTATTATCTGCGTCAAACAGAAGATACTTATACATTATTCCTTTACGAATCTGTGGAAGGTTTTTTTGCCTTTTTTAACGATAACTCCGTCGCCGCCGAACTGTGACGCATCGACGGACGCAGTAAAGCCCTCCGCTTTAACGTCGTTTACAAGGACGCCGCCGCCGGAAATAATTCTCTTTGCTTCGCCCTTTGAAGGCGCAAGACCTGCCCGAACCAACATATCGGAAACAAGAATTTTACCGTCCGTAAAGTCTGCGTCCGTAAGGGTTGTTGTAGGCATATCGCCCGAAACGCCGCCTGCGGCAAATACTGCACGTGCCGCCTCCAGCGCTTTTGTGGCTTCTTCCTCGCCGTGCACCATTTTTGTAAGCTCGAAGGCAAGAACCTCTTTCGCCTTATTTATCTCGCTTCCCTCAAGCTTTTCGTACTGTGCAATCTCGTCAAGGGACAGGAAGGTTAAAAGCTTCATGCACTTAATAACGTCTGAATCGTCAACATTTCTCCAGTACTGGAAGAAGTCGTAGGGAGAGGTTTTATTGGGGTCAAGCCACACGGCATTGCCTGCGGTTTTTCCCATTTTTTTGCCCTGAGAATCGGTGAGAAGCGTGATTGTCATGGCGTTTGCGTCTCTGCCTGTCTTTTTCCTGATAAGCTCGGTGCCGCCCAGCATATTGCTCCACTGGTCGTCTCCGCCGAACTGCAGATTACAGCCGTAATGCTCGGACAGGTAATAGAAGTCGTATGACTGCATTATCATGTAGTTGAATTCAAGGAAGGAAAGTCCCTTTTCCATTCTCTGCTTATAGCACTCTGCTCGGAGCATGTTATTTACGGAGAAGCATGCGCCCACCTCACGGAGCAGTTCCACGTAGTTAAGATTCAGAAGCCAATCGGCGTTATTGACCATAATTGCCTTGTCGTCGCCGAATTCGATAAACTTCTCCATCTGCCGTTTGAAGCACTCTGCGTTATGCTCAATATCCTCACGGGTGAGCATTTTTCTCATGTCGGTTCTGCCTGATGGGTCGCCTATCATGGTCGTTCCGCCGCCGATAAGGGCTACGGGCTTATTGCCGCCCATCTGGAGCCTTTTCATAAGCGTGAGCGCCATAAAATGACCTGCGGTAAGGCTGTCTGCCGTACAGTCGAAGCCTATATAGAATTTTGCCTCGCCCCGGTCTATAAGTGTGCTTATTTCTTCTTCATTTGTGGTCTGCGCTATAAGACCTCTGTCTTTAAGTTCCTGATAAAGTCCCATTTTTCTCTGCGGTTGCCCGCACTCCTTTTATATGTTTTTATTATTTTTCAGTAAATCTACTGCGGCGTTGTACTGCTTTTCCGTAACGTTAATGCCGCCGATAATTCTTGCGATTTCTTCCGTCCGTTCTGCACCCGAAAGCTCTCTTGCGGTGCTTTGAGCCCTGCCGTCAATCTCGTTTTTCTCAATGAGAATATGGTGGTCGGCGTGAGCCGCAACCTGCGCCGAATGGGTTACGCAGATAACCTGGGAGCTTCTTGAAAGCTCTGCGAGTTTTATCCCTATTCGCTCGGCGGTGCCTCCTGAAACGCCGGAATCTATCTCGTCAAAAACTACTGTCCCCGCCCCGGATTTCTTTGCCTGGGCGCATTTCAGCGCAAGCATGATTCGGGACATTTCGCCGCCGGACGCAATTCTTGCAAGGGGCTGAGGTTCTTCGCCGGGGTTAGTAACAACGCTGAACGAAACCTCGTCGATTCCCATGGAATTGAATTTCTCCGCACCTGTGCCCGCACTTCTCACCTCAACGAAAAATCTGACCTTGGGCATATCGAGAAATTTCAAGGTTTCCATAACCTCAAGAGACAGCTTTTCTCCCGCGGCTCTTCTCTTCTCGCTTATGATTTTTGCCTTTTTCAGAGCTTCTGCGGCAATGGTTTTATATTCATGCTCCAGCTCTTCAATGCGATTTTCGCCTGAATTAAGGTCGGAGAGCTTCTTTTTCGCATCACGGAGAAAGCTCATAACCGCCTCAAGGTCGCCGCCGTACTTTCTTTTCAGCTTTGACAGAAGGGCAAGCCTTGTTTCAATTATATCAAGCTGTTTTTCGGGATCTCTCACGTCGTCCCCGTCAACAACGTCCCTTGCTCTTTCGGCAATGTCGATGATTTCTATTCTGTATTCCTCGAGCCTTGCGGCTAAATCCTCTGCTTCCTCCATTACGTCGGAAAGCTGACGAAGTGCCGATGCCGCTCTCTCCAGAAGATATGCGGCGCTTGCGCCCTTTTCGGTGGGGGCTAATGCTCTGTGGACGAACCTTGCGTTTTTCGTTACCGTTTCAAGGCTTTTCAGCTTTAAGCGCAGCTTTTCAAGCTTTTCTTCCTCACAGGGGTCGGAAAGCTTTGCCTTTTCGATTTCCAAAATCTGATATTTAAGAATATCGGTCATCATGGCTTTATCGTCAAGAGAGCGTTTAAGCTCTTCTATCTCGGCACGCTTTGCCGTAAGCCTTGAATAAACCTTTTCGTATTCCTCAGTTTCGTGAGCGCACCCTGCGTATTCGTCAAGAATACGAACAGGCTCGTTTTTATCGTAAAGCGCCGTTGTTTCGTTTTGCCCGTGCAAGGTCAAAAGCGAAGCCGACAGCTCTCTCAGCGTGCTTTGGGTTACGCTTTTGCCGTTGATTTTTGCGCTGTTTTTCCCGTCGGCGGTCACACTTCTCTGCAAAAGCGCCTCTCCGTTTTCATCGAAAACGCCGCTGTTCGGCTCACCGTCGAAAATTGCGGTAACAGAGCCGTCAGTCTCGCCGTACCTTACCGCTTCACGCCGTGATTTTGAGCCCAAAATCATTGCGATACTGTCGATTATTACGGATTTTCCGGCGCCTGTTTTTCCTGTAAGCACGGTAAAGCCGTCGGAAAACTCAATATTCAGTTGTTTTGCAACGGCAATGTTTTCTACCGACAGTGCTTTCAGCATAACAATTCCTTCTTAATCCTATTTTCCTACGATTTTTCTCACGTCGGACGCCGCCTTTGCGGCAAGCTCCGGGTCTCTGACGGCGACAAATATGGTATCGTCTCCCGCAACGCTTCCCATTATGCCGGAAATATTCATTGTATCTATCCCTGCCGCAACAGCCTGTGCCATACCGGGATAGGTTCTTATTATAACCAGATTCATAGCGCAGTCAACGCTGATAACAGACGCCGCAAGCGCCTCGCTGTATACGTAATGTCCCGAGCTGTCCTTTCTGCCGGGGAGTACGTATTTATACTTGCCGCCGTCGCCCATTATTTTTGTCAGCTTCAGCTCTCTTATATCTCTTGAAACGGTAGCCTGAGTCACATTGAACCCTTCTCTGCGGAGATTGTCTATAAGGTCCTCCTGAGTTTCAACATTAGACCTTTCGATAATCTCAAGAATTGCACTGTGTCTTTTACTTTTCATTTCTTTTCCTCTCTTTTCCGTAATAGGAATTCGGCAAACGTAGTTTTGTCAGCCGAAGCATATTTTTTTGACATATTCCGAGGTAACTGTATTTTCCGTATGGGGGCGGCAGACCATGAGAAACTCTGTATTTCCGTCGCCGCCGGTAACGGGTGATTTTATAAGACCCACGCACCCGAGAGAATTTTCCCCGGCGGAGCTTATAACACGCATGACAGCGTTATGGGCTATGCTTTTATCCCGTACTATTCCGCCCTTGCCCAGCCCTTCTTTTCCGCATTCAAACTGGGGCTTTATAAGGCTTACAAGCACGCCTGAGTCCTTCAGCACATTTTTAACGGCGGGAAGTATGAGGGTTTGGGAAATAAACGAAACGTCCATAACCGCCACGTCGCACCCACAGCCCAAGGACTCCCTTGTCAAATATCTCGCATTGAAATTCTCTATATTTACTACTCTTTCGTCCTGCGCTATCTCTTTTGCAAGCTGACCGGATCCCGAATCGACGGCATACACCTTTGCCGCACCTCTCCGAAGCAGGCAATCGGTAAAGCCGCCGGTAGATGCGCCTATATCTGCGCACACCGCATTCTCAACGGAAATATTAAAGCTGTCAAGCGCCGCCGAGAGCTTTACTCCGCCTCGGCTCACGTACTCATACGGCACGCCTGTTACGGCAATTTCGTTTTCCTCCGTCACGTCAAAGGATGCTTTTTTTACCGTCCGTCCGTCAACCG
>JAQXKW010000121.1 GCA_029010655.1 Clostridia bacterium
GACCGTTGTGCTGACGGAGGTGACGGGACTGCCCTCCGATGAGGGGAAGTGCCGGGGGCATATATTCGGATTTCATATTCACGAAGGGGAAAAGTGCTCCGGGAACGAAAAAGACCCCTTTGCCCATACGGGAACCCATTACAACCCCGGGGAGTGCGAGCATCCTAACCACGCAGGGGATATGCCGTCCCTGTTCGGAAACGGGGGAATTGCATTGTCCCTGTTTTTGACAGACAGGTTTTCCGTCCGTGAAGTGATAGGAAGAACGGCGGTTATCCACAGTATGCCCGACGACTTTACCTCTCAGCCCTCCGGCAATTCAGGCGAGAAAATCGCCTGCGGCGAGATATTGAGGTATTGAAGGGGGGAATAAAGTGAAGCATCAGCTAACGCTGATGTGAGGCATTTTGCCTTGCGGCAAAATGTGAAGCTGCTTGCCGTGTTCACGGCTTCGCAGTGATGCAAAGTGTTCCGCCTATCGCGCGAAGCGCACTTCACGCACACAGTGCGGCTTCACGTCCGAAGGACACTTCTCGTTCCGCATAACGGAACACTTCGTTGAAAAAAGCACGCTTTCGCGTGCTTTTTTCTGGAGCTGGTGGTGAGATTTGAACTCACGACCTGCTGATTACGAATCAGCTGCACTGCCCCTGTGCTACACCAGCATACGTCCCGTATGCGGGACGAAAGATATTATACATTAACAATTGCGTTTTGTCAACCTTTTTACTCTATTTTTTCCCCGAATCTGCAGGTCTGATAATCACGGTCAACGGTGATTACCGTGTTGTACTTTTCGTCTAATTTCTTTACCTCCTCGGTTATCTCACGGCATAGCTCCTCGTCCTCCAGCGGAAAGTCGTCCGATACGGCAATATCAAAAATCAGATTTGAATGGGTTACCCCGAACACAACTCTGAAGTCGTGCATCGATGCGGGGGAGGAAAGCTCTGCGGCAATGCGGGAAACAATCTCCGACACCTGACCCCTGATTTCGTTTACCTTGGGGTCGGAATGCTGAACGGGGTCCATGTGGATTACAAGGTCTATTCCGTGCTTTGTGCGGAAATCGTTTTCGATGTTGTCGATCATGTCGTGGCTTGCCATAATATCGGAGTCCGCGTCCACCTCGGCGTGGGCGGATATGAAATATCTGTCTGCGCCGTAGCTGTGAACAACCAGATCATGTATGCCGATAACTCCGTCGTACTGCCTGATTTCGTGAGCAACGTCAGCCACAAATTTTGCGTCGGGAGCAACTCCGATAAGAGTTTCGGAGGATTCCTTCGTCAGCTTGATGCCCATTATAATTATGTATAAAGCGATAACACATCCTAAAACTGCGTCGGTGAGGGGGCCGGTGTAACGGCTTATGAACATGCCGAGAACTACGGCGCCTGTGGCGAAAATGTCGCCCAGAGAGTCAACGGACGAGGCGTGAAGCGCCTGGGAGTTGATTTTCTTTGCCATAATGCGGTAATACACCGCCATGCCGCCCTTTACCGCCATGGTCAGCGCCATGATAATAATGGAAACCGTGTTAAATTCGGCGTTTCCGCCGCCGGAAAAGAGCTTCTCTGCGGAATCACGGAGCAGTTCAACACCCAGCACCGTGATAATGACGGAAATAAACAGACCGCACAGATATTCCATTCGGGCGTGTCCGTAGGGGTGCTCCTTGTCGGCAGGCTTGCCCGCAAGATGATAGCCAACGAAAACGAAAACGGAGGAGCCTGCGTCGGAAAGGTTGTTGATTGCATCAGCCACAACGGCAACGCTCCCCGTAATAATACCGATGAAAACCTTCACAGCAAAGAGAACTATATTTGAAATAATACCTACAATACCGGCAACCTTACCTGTGCCGAGACGCTCGTCTTTCATTTGTAAAGATACCTTCCTTAGCATATTACATAGTATTTTTCGTGTCCAACAATTATACATCGGAAAGGCGCCTTTGTCAACAGCCATAGAGGGTGAAAAAAGGGACTGTATTTCAGTCCCTTTGTTTATTGTTTGTACTGCACAGATCCTTTATCAAAAGGCTGATATGCGCCGATTGCTCCGGAGTAAGCCCAGAAACGTCAAGCATTTCCCGATTGCTTCTGCCCAAAAGTGCATCGGTTGTCACCCTGAAAAAATCAGCCAGCTTTACAAGCATTTCGATTGACGGCAAAACGTTGTCATTTTCCCAGTTGGATATACATTGCTTTGACACATTCAGTTGACTTGCCAGCTCCACCTGATTAAGCCCGCTTTTCACACGGAGAGCCCTGATGTTCTCGTTCAGTTCCATAAAGCACCTCATAAATCCATTATTACAATACCATTATAAAAATATCAGTTGACAATTTATAAATACTATGGTATACTAATTATGGACAATGCGGGAGCAAGTAAGCAAAAGCCCCGAAAATACTGAGTTTTTCACTCTTGCAAATGTGTTTGAGCAATATATGAAAATAAGGTCATATGTTGACAAATGCCGGGGAATACGGTATAATCAACTTGTCTTATACATTAGACTATAAAACTAAAGGAGAATAAAATGAAAAGATTTGTGTCGCTTTTTCTTTCATTGTTCCTTTTGATGTGGCCGCTTTGTATCGGTACAATGGGGGCAAGCTCAGCGAATATTACGACAGGAACATGCGGACCCGAAGTGGAATGGGAGTTTGATTCAACAACTCACATTCTCACCGTATACGGCAACGGAGCATTTTATGATTATACACATTACAGTGCTCCTTGGTCAGACTTTTCCGACTTTATTTACTACGTTGAAATAGAAGAGGGAATTACCGAAATAGGCGACTAGTCGTTTGGTTCCCTAACAAATGCACGGAAAATCACTCTCCCGGAATCTCTGACCTCAATAGGCGATAATGCATTCTTTGATTGCAGTAAATGCTTGGAAATAGCAATTCCTAAGAATGTAACGCAAATCGGCGAGAGCGCTTTCAAATACTGCGACAGTATTTTATCCGTTACCCTGCCGGAAGGGTTGAAAGAGGTGAAAACAGGCACTTTTGCCTCCTGTGCGTCTTTGAAAAGGGTAATTATGTATCCCTCTGTTGAAAAAATAGGTTACAGCGCCTTTGTCGGGTTCAATTTAAGAAACTTCAGCTATCTGGGCACCGAGGAACAATGGAATTCAATAGTCATTGAAGCTAAAAATTACGATTTGACCGATGCTCCCCGCAATTACTGTGCGGCTATATCAGAGGTCGAACCGTTAATTATTTACGGATTTGCCGGAGAATCAGTCGATTGGGCGTTGAACTATGATGCGAAAGAGATTACTCTCAGCGGCGAAGGGTCTGCCGGCGAATACGAATTCCGGCCAAACGGGCTTGAATCTTCCGCTAAGTGGGGAAAGTATTCTGTAATAACCGAAACTGTTGTTGTTGAGGAAGGGATTACCGATTTGGGTGTTCTTTCGTTCTATAATTTCGCATCGCTTAAAGAGGTAAGGCTTCCTGCTTCGCTTGAAAGTATCGGGTTGAACGTCTTTTTGGGATGCACAGCCCTTTCCGATGTATACTATACGGGAAGCGAAACGGTGCGGGATAATGTATTGACTATTGACCAAACCAATGAATCAGTCCTTAACGCACAGTGGCACTATTCGGTTTCATCGTTAAAAGCCGGTGATATAAACGGAGATGAAAAGGTCAATGCCATGGACGTGGCTATAATTAAAAGGATTATAGTCAATAAGGTTTCTTCGGATGATTTTCCGGGTACTGCGGATATGAATTCGGACGGGAAAATCAACGCAATGGACGTTTTGCTTTTGAAAAAACTGGTTTTGGGAATATCCTAATAAAAGGGCGGC
>JAQXKW010000122.1 GCA_029010655.1 Clostridia bacterium
GATAAGACCTCCTTGTTTTTTAGTTGTGTGGTCGGCAAACCACTTCTATTTTAACAAGGAGTTTTTTCTTTGTCTACTTTTCCCATAGCTGTAAGCTTTTTGTTCCCCCGGCGTAGCCGGGGGTTTTCTTCGGCGAGCCAAAAATAACCGGGTCGCACAATTGTGCGACCCGGTGCTTTTTTTATTCAACAGATATAATATAGCTGTATACGGGCTGACCTCCGAAGAAAACAAGCACTTCCGCATCCGGATATTTTTCGGAATAAAGCTCTGAAATGCTGTTGGCTTCATCTTCGTCGGCGCCTTCGCCGTAGCTTATTGTAACATAGGAGGCGTCGCTTCGGTCCGCTTTTTCGACAAGCTCCTTTATGCAGGCAATTCTATCGGGATTGCTTGTGACAATCTTTCCGTTTACAAGCCCGAGAGTGTCGCCTTCCTTAATTTTGTTGTCTCCCACCTCCGTGTCTCTCACCGCATAGGTAACGGAAACGGTGGTAACATTGTCGGCGGCTTCCTTCATGGCGGCGGCGTTTTCTTCGCATTCCGCACCTTCGTCAAAGGCGAGCATTGCGGCGGTTCCCTCGGGAACGGAAACTGTTTCTATAACAATGACGTTTCTGTCTCGCACAAGCCTTTTTGCCTGCTGGCATACCATGCAAATGTTTTTATTGTTTGGGAAAACAAACACGTTTTCCGCAGGAGTAGCTTCTATTGCGGAAACTATATCGTCCGTAGAAGGGTTCATTGTCTGACCGCCGGAAACCACAACGTCTGCCGCAAGGTCACGGAACATGTCGGTCAGTCCTTCTCCCATGCAGACGGTTACAAATCCGTATTTTTTCGTAATCTCAACGGATTTTGTTTCTTCCGGCTCTTTTTCTTTTGCGGCGGGAGCTTCGGTTTGTTCTTTTTTCGGCTCCATGTCGGCACCGCCTGAAAGGGCAGAGTGCTGACGCTTCATATTTTCGATTTTAACGGTATAAAGTGAACCGTATCTGAGAGCTTCCGTCAGGACCATACCCGGATTGTTGGTATGAATATGAAGCTTTATAATCTGCGCATCGTCTACGAAAACTGCGCTGTCGCCCAGCTCCATAATAAACTTATGAAGCTCCTCGGCGGTGCCTTCGCCTGCGTATTTTTCACTTTTTGTGACAATACACTCGGTGCAGTAGGCGTATTTAATATCGGAGGTGTCAAACTCGGAAAAATCGGCACCGGTGGGGACTGTTGTTTCTCCTGCGACGGAAACTACCGGCTCGCCTTGAAGGCATTTAAGCATACCTTCGATGACGCAGACAAAGCCGTAGCCGCCTGAGTCAACAACGCCTGCCTGCTTTAACTGAGGAAGCATTTCGGGGGTGCTGTCAAGGGTTCTGCGGGCAGCCTCCAGCATTACGAAGAAAAGCTGTGTCATGTCGGTGACAACGCCGTCCTCAAGTGCTTTTTCCGCCGTTTCACCCATAACTCGCATAACGGTAAGAATCGTGCCCTCCGTAGGGTTCATAACCGCCTTATACGCTTCCTTAACGCCTCTGTTTATTCCTGCTATAACGTCGGAAAGGTCGGCTTCTTCAACGGTTTTCCAGGATTTCGCAATCCCTCTGAAAAACAGGGAAAGGATAACGCCCGAATTTCCTCTTGCGCCGCGGAGCATAATATTTGCCGCCTTCTGAGCCGCGTCTCCGGCAGACTCAAGGTTTTCTGCAAGGTCTGTGCGGACGCCGCCCATGGTCAGGCTCATATTTATGCCCGTATCGCCGTCGGGAACGGGGAATACGTTAAGGCTGTTTATGGTCTCTTTATTGTTATCCAGACAGCAGGCTGCGGATATAACCATATCACGGTACAGTTTTCCAGTAATTTTCATTTTGATTTCCTTTTTATATGCTTATCTTTCGGCACCCAAATAGAATATTGCCACGGTTCCGGCACCGGAGTGGCTGCCTATTACAGGGCCTATATAATCAATAATGACTTCCTTGGGAGAAAGCTTTTCCCGAACTAACTCAGCCAAATACTCGGCGTCCTCGGCGCAGTCGCCGTGAGAAATAAGAACGGTCTGCTCGCGGGGGTCTAAGGAGTTTTTTGCAGCAGTTTCTGCAAGAGACAGGAGAGCGGCTTTTCTGCCTCTGGCTTTTCCGATACTTACCAAATGACCCTCGTTATCCACATGAAGCAGGGGCTTTATGGAAAGCATAGAGCCGACAACTGCGGTAGCGGCGGATACTCTGCCGCCCCGTTTCAGATAAAACAGGTCGTCTACGGTAAAATTATGGCAAAGGTGAAGCTTATTTTCTTCAATAAAGTCTCTTACTTCGTCTATTGTTTTTCCGTTTGCTCTCATTCTTGAGGCATACAGACATAAAAGGCCCAGCCCCAAAGAGGCGGCAAGTGAATCTACTACATATATTTTACTGTCGGGGAAGTCTTCTGAAATGTCCTCCGCCGCCAGCTTTACATTATTATACGTACTGCTGAGTCCTGAGGAAAAGCTAATGCAGAGAATATCCTTGCCGCTTTCCGAAATCTTTCTCAGATAAGCTTCGGCGTCCGCATAGTTGCAGGCGCAGGTAGATGTTTTCGAGCCCTTTCTGATTTCTTCATAGAACTGCTTTATATCAGCCTTGTCGCCCGGAATGGGCTCGCAATCGTTGACGGAGAATAAAAGAGGCATAACCTCTATACCCCATTTTTCGGCGTTTTCCGGAGAAATATCACTGCCGGAATCTGTCAATATTACGAAGTTTTCTTCCATACTGTCTGCCTTTCAACGGTGAAAATGTAAAGTATCGCTCAAATTCCCAATTAGTATACCATAATACAGGTTGATATGTCAATATTTTTGAAATAAAAAGACCGTCGGGACAGCCTTAATTCAGACGTCCCGACGGTTTTTGTTGTTTTACAACGGATTATTTCTCAGTCGTATTGTTTTTTGAATCAAGCATTATTACTTCGGAATAGTAATCGTCAAGAGCTTTCTGAAGCTTCTTTTCGCTGCGCTTGTATGTAGAAGTAGCGGTTGTAGGCTTAGCAAACATGTTGTCCAAGAGCTCGCCGACGGACTCAATTCCGACAGTTGCGCTGAACTGATAGCGGACGCTTGAACGGATAATGTCAAGCATCTGAGAGTCTTCCTCGGTATCAAGTCTCTGACCCTTCAGAAGCGTCTCATAGTAGTCGGGAAGAAGAATTTCGTTAGACTTATAAGCCATGTACTCAAGAATAGTACCCGTTCTCTCCATGCCTGCAGTAGAAACGTCGTTTCTGACAGTTGCGGGAAGAGCAAAGATGGAAGCAAGACAGCTTACGCCTGCGTAGTAGTTTTCCTGATTTTCGTCATACTTGGGGAAGGGAATGATACCGTAGCTTGATGTCATGTTACGGAATTCACTTGTGATATATGCGCTTCCCGTGCAGAACAGGGAGTGGTCGGTAGTGAAGAAGGAACGTGCATATTCCCACTGGTCGGAGTAACCGCCGTTGCCGTCAACGCCGCCCTCGCTCCAAATATCGTCATAATCCTTTACATACTTGTTGTTGCTGTATACGGGGTAGATTTTGTCAATGATACCAAGCAGCTTCTCGTTGTAGAAGGACAGGGAATAGGAGCCGTCATCGTTCTTGGTGGTGAGCTGAACGTCGGAGCAGGCAGCAGCCCAGGAGCCGTTTGCACTGCCGTCGAGCATGCCGAATACGTCATCTTTTCCGATAATACCGTCACCGTTAAGGTCGTTTGAAACGGACTGAACCATTTTAAGGAATACGTCAAGAGTCCATTTTCCGTCGTTGACAAGGTCGTAGAAGGAGCCGAACTCGGTATTGATATTGTAGTCCTCTGCAATATTCTTATTATAGAATATAAGGTCTGCCCATTCCAGTTTGTTCATGGAAATGTCGTTAATGCAGAGATAAAGCTTATCGTTAATGGTAAGGTCTTCCATTGCGGAGGGGCTCCAGTAATCCTGTGTGAAATCAACATTGGAAAGCTGATTGAAGTCCGCAAAGAAGTTTTCGGGAATGCAGGCACCCAGCTTGTATGCCCAGCCGTAGATTACGTCGTGGTCGAATTCGCCTGACATAATCTTTTTCTGGATAAGAGCGGCAGGGTCACCGTTTACCTCAAGCAGCTGATTGATTTTTACATTGTACTTTTCCTCAACTGCAAGGTTTCTTGCGTAAACGGCGTCGCTGATGGTGTCGCCGGTGTAGGTCTCGGCATAGATGTAGTCTCCGCCGTAGTAATCCTTGCCCACGTCGGAGTGCTTGATGTAGAGGAAGGTGAAGTCCTCCTGCTCATAGTCTGCATCTACGAAGCCTTCGTCGCTGCCTGTATCGTTTCCGGAATTGGTAATGACAATAGGTTCATCACCGCCTGCACAGGATGCAAGGAAGGTAAGACACATAAGCGCAGCAAGAATTAAAGAGATGATTCTTGTGAGTTTCATGTTTTTTCTCCTGTATATAAATTTTTTAATAATCAGTCAAGCTCGGAACGCATAGCCCGTGTCATAAGAGAGCGGACTGCTTCTTTCGGGTCTGCGCCCCGTTTTATAACGTCGTACACAGCCGAAATAATCGGCATGGAAACGCTGTATTTTTCACAGAGCTGTGCGGCGGCGTCCAGCGCATAATAGCCTTCCACCACCATACCCACTTTTTTTGAAGCCTCCTCGTAGCTGAGCCCCATTCCGATAAGCTCGCCGCAGCGGTTGTTGCGGCTGTGCCGCGAGGTGCAGGTAACAATAAGGTCGCCGATACCTGCAAGTCCCATAAAGGTTCGCCTTTTACAGCCCAGGGCAAGACCTATTCTCGTCATTTCGGCAATGCCCCTTGTCATAAGCATTGCAAGGGTGTTGTCGCCGTAGCCCATACCCCGAATCATGCCTGCCGCAAGTGCTATAATATTTTTGAAAGCACCGCAGATTTCCACGCCCTTAACATCTGTATTGGTATAAACCCGCATACATGAGTTCATAAAAAGCTCGGCGGTTTTTTCGGCACAGGTTTCGTCCCTGCACGCCGATACAACAGAGGTGGGAATATTTCGTGCAACCTCCTCCGCATGGGTGGGACCCGACAGAGCAATCAGCTTCGGCTCAAAGGAAACACCGCATTTTTTCATCTCGTCCTCTATGACCTCAGTCATAGTAAAAAGAGTGTCGGCTTCAAGACCCTTTGCGGCGTCAATAAGCAGCTGATTTTCGCTGAGATAGGTTGCGCACGACGAAACGACCTGTCTCACATAAGCGGAAGCCACCGTAAACAAAACGGCGTCCTTTCCCCTTACGGCCTTTTCAAGGCTTCTTTCATATTTAATTTCTCGGGGAATATCAACATCCGGCAGATTTTTGTGCTTGCCGCCGTTTTCCAAGGAATCCAGCTCGCAGAGAAGGGCAGACCACACTGTAACGCTGTGCCGGTTTTCGGATAAGAGCTTTGCCAGCGCAATCCCCCATGTACCGGCTCCGAGTACTGCAATATTCATTAATAAGTCTCCGTCTGATTTTACAATACACTTTTCCAGAATGCAATATTCTTATGATATAATAACATATCCGCTCGGAAATTGCAATACATTTATATGCGGATTATTGTTAAATAAAAAAGTATATATTGTAAATTTTAATTATAAGTAAAAGGTTGCTTGACAATTCTAATGCATAATGATAAAATATGATGTAAGATTTTGCGGACGCCAGGGGTGAACGCCACGGCACAGCCTGTCTTCAAAATCTTCCGAACAAAATCGGACGTAAAGGACAAATTACAGAGATGCAGAACGAAAAGAGCTACGACCTGATTATAGTTGGAGCAGGTCCTGCCGGAATATTTACGGCAATGGAGATGATTCGCCTGGGCAGTCATCAGAAAATACTGATTATCGAAAAGGGAAAAGCCGTTGAAAAGCGGCATTGCCCCAAGTCCGAAGTGGGCTATTGCGTGAACTGCAAGCCTGCCTGCGCTATTACTACGGGCTTTTCGGGCGCAGGTGCGTTTTCCGACGGAAAGCTGAGCCTTTCATATGAGGTGGGCGGCGACCTTCCCGAGCTTATAGGCGCACAGAACGCTCAGGACCTTATAAATTATACGGACAAGATTTATCTTGAATTCGGCGCAGACCCCCACGTGGAGGGACTGGGCAACGGCGAAGAAATAAAGGAAATCAGAAAGAATGCCATAAAAGCCGGTCTTAAACTGGTAGACTGTCCCATAAGACATCTGGGAACTGAAAAAGCCCAGAAGCTTTATCACGCTATTCAGACATGGCTGCTCGAGCGCGGAGTTGAGATGAAGTTTGAAACCGAGTGCGAGAACATTATTCTTGACGGTGACGTTTGCCGCGGCGTTATAATAAAGGAAAAAGACCGTGACATTGAAATCCGCTCCGAAAGAGTTGTTATTGCAACGGGCAGACGGGGTGCCGAATGGCTTGAAAAAATGTGCGCACAGCATAACATTGCGCATAAGCCCGGCACCGTTGACATCGGCGTAAGAGTAGAGTGCCGCAACGAGGTTATGGAGAAGGTAAACAGGGTGCTTTACGAAAGCAAGCTCATAGGCTATCCCAAGCCCTGGAAAAACAAGGTTCGTACCTTCTGCCAGAATCCCGGCGGCTTTGTGGCGCAGGAGACCTACGATAACGACCTTGCGGTTGTAAACGGACACAGCTATAAGGATAACAAGAGCGATAATACAAACCTTGCAATCCTTGTAAGCCATAATTTTACCGAGCCCTTCAATCAGCCTATCTCCTACGCACAGAAGGTGGGCGAGCTGACAAATATGCTGGGCGCAGGGCATATTCTCGTTCAGCGTTACGGAGATATACTTGACGGTAAGCGCACATGGGCGAAGGAGCTTATGTTCAGTAACGTTAAGCCTACCCTGAAGGATGCGGTTCCCGGCGATATTACCGCCGCTATGCCGTACAGAGCAATGACCAATATTATTGAGTTTATCAAGATGCTTGATATGGTAGTTCCGGGATTTGCTTCTACTGAGACACTCTTATACAGTCCCGAACTGAAATTCTATTCAAATAAAGTAAGAATGGATAAAGATCTCAATACAAATATTAAGGGTCTTCACTGTCTCGGAGACAGCTCCGGTTGGACAAGAGGACTTATGATGGCAAGTGTTATGGGCGTTTTGATGGGGCGCAGAATCGTTGAAAGAGAAGAAAAGTAAGAAAAGCAGGAAAATAAAAATAATATCGGCTCTGCTGGTGTTCATAATTGCATTCAATGCGCTGTATCTTACCGTTGTCTATTCCGATGCGGAATTTATAAAGTATTGGAGAGACGTGTGGATAGAAACAGCCATGACTACGAAAACCCACCAGTGGCTGGCAACGATGCTTTTCCCTCAAAGTATAATTGACGAGGTTATGGCAGGTCACGACGACGTAAAAGACGTTATCGGCGGCAAGGATAACCTTGATACCACTAAAAAAGAGGAAGAGAAACAGCCTGAAGGGGAACCGGTAGACGATATACTCAATCAGCGCTTTTTGGCGGTGGGCGGCTACGACTACGCCGGAAATGAAATCGTAATTAACGATATAGAGGAAGGCATTCTTGTTTCCGCCATAGAGGGGCCTTCCTATAAAGGCAGAATAATGCTGGTTGACGACCCTGCAAGGGTCTACATAGGAATGACCAAATATCCCGGCGTTTCCGGTATGAGAATACTGGAAATGATGGAGGCGTACGGTGCTGTTGCCGGCGTCAACGCCAGCGGCTTTTCCGACCCGGACGATAACGGCAACGGCGGCGAGGTTCTCGGAATGTCCCTGTCGCAGGGAAGATATTGGGGAAGCTACGTTACCTTTTACGGCAGTATCGTTCTCACCACCGATAACAGACTGGTTGTAGGAAATCTGAACAACTGGGAGGAATACGGAAATATCCGTGACGGTATGCAGTTCAGACCGGTGCTAATAGCAGACGGAGAAAAAATGGTTGAGGGCTCCGCCGGATACGGAATTCAGCCCAGAACCGCCGTAGGTCAGAGGGCTGACGGAGTTATGGTGTTCCTGAATATTGACGGCAGAGATATTTCATATTCCATAGGCTGTACCGTGGGCGATATGGCGGATATACTTCTCAGCTACGGCGTAATAAACGCTTCCAGCTGTGACAGCGGAGCAACAAGTATTATCGCCTATAAGGGCGAGGTCATAACCCGTAACTGCTCATGGAACCCTACCATCGGCAGAATACTTCCCAATGCGTTTTTGGTTGACCCGAAGAATAAAACCCAGGAAGCAGAATAAAAAAACAGGCTGACATCCTCTTAAAAGTTGGGCGTCAGCCTGTACCGCTTTTTTACCGTCTTTATTTGAAAATGTTTTCGTTAAATTTTCCCCAATGTCTTGATTTGAGACACTGATTATGATATACTGTCAAAGGTATGTTTCCGTAGCTCAGCAGGATAGAGCGACCGCCTCCTAAGAATATGTTATGACGACCACTTTTCGGGCAAAGGCGATTGACATTGAGTTAGTTTGTACCTATAATTGAATAGATTTTAAAGATGTTTCCGTAGCTCAGCTGGATAGAGCGACCGCCTCCTAAGCGGTAGGTCGGGTGTTCGAATCACCTCGGGAACGCCAAAAACTCCGCCGGAAACGTGAGTAAAATCAAGGGTTTCCGGCGTTTTTTCATTTTTAC
>JAQXKW010000123.1 GCA_029010655.1 Clostridia bacterium
CATGGCGGCAAGCTCTCCCAGCCGGCGGGAATTTGTGTCGCGCCGTGATATGTACTTTTCCCTGCGCTCGGTCAATAACTTCTTTGCCTGCTTCAGCTGTGAAATAACGTCGCCGTCCGTTGCTTTTTCGATTCTAAGATCCAGCTTTGCAATTTTGCGGTCTATGTCGTCAATGTACTTTTGCACGTCGTAGGTAACGGCGTCCATACCCCGAACCAGCTCCGCATAGCTTTTCTTTATATCGGCGGGAATATACTTGCCCTTTGTGGGATGGGCGGCGGCACGGTCAAGAGAATCCTTTATTTTGACGATTCTCCGCATTTCGTCCGAGCGAAGCACCTTTTCTCTCCTTGCCCGGTCTCTCTCCAGCATAGTACTTTGAATATCACGGCGGGCACGCTCATTCTGACGGATTATAAGGTCACGGAAAACCTGCGTGGAGCGCAGCTTCAACAGCTTGCGCTCAATTTCTTCTATCCTGTCGCCGGCTTTTTCGTCTCCCGAAAGCTCCTTTTTCCGAAGCTCCCCGATTTCACGCTGTAATGCCCTGTATTCGGAAATAGCCTTAAAATCCTCCTCGGAGTTTGCGGTCTTGGCGAGCGCGTCAATAAGCGATATAGGAGATTCCCCGTCCTGAACCTCATCCTTTATAATGCGGAGTAAATATTCTGCAAAAGACGCCACGTCCTCCTGACTGATCCTTCCCGGCACATAATCGTTTTTCAGCGTTTTGATTATCTCATAAAGCCGTGTCGCCTGGTCGCCGCCCACAACGCCTGCGTCGAAGAAATCGGGGTATTGCTCGCTCCATTCCTGCCACATCTGATTCAGAGATCTGACATCTTTGTCAAGCGACAACATGGGAAAAATATATTTCTTAATCCCACGGCTCCATTTTTCCCAGTTGCCGTATTTGCTATTAATCTTCTGAAGCTGATATTCGTCAATAAATACCTTAGTCCCCAGAATTTCGTCCAGTATGGTCTGCGCCCTCTCTCTGCGCTGTTTCTTCACCTCCGGCAGAATAAATTCCGCCGCCTTCATCGCCATGTCCCGGGAAACCCCGTCGTTAAAAACGTCCGCGCCGCCCATTCTTGCGGCGTTTACAATCTGCTCAAGCACCCCGGCAACGGTGTCCCTGTTCTCCGCCGTCTTCTTAATCCCGAACAGATCCATTATCTCATACGCATGGTAAACAGAGCTCCGCCCGCTCTTTCGGGAATAATCAATTCTATTTTTTTCCTTAAAAGCCTTGACTTTTGCAACAAATCGTGATAGATTGTTGTCGAGAGAAGTTCTCGTTATATTTCCCAGCCTTGCATGTTGGGCGATCACTGACAGTTCTTCTCTCTTTTCAATTCTCGCATCGATAAGATTTCCGGATTCGATAGCACTGTTTATTACTTCAGATGTAGTTTTCCGTCCATCATTTTTTGAAACCATAGGTCTGTTGGATATTGTAAGCAACACATGTGGTTTGTATCTATATAATCCGTTAATAGGTATAGACGAATAAAACTTCAAAACGCCATAAAGCGGATCTCCGTTTTCATCAAATACAGGCAAAATCACCTCTATCATAGGGGTGCCTTTCTGAGTACTGCTTGCAATCGTTGCCAAGGGATTTTCAATGGATAGAATTGCTTCGGACATTTTTTCCACTCCCAACCCGTGGTAGTGTGCGTTTTCATTATACCGTCCGTCATTTATTGCTTCTTCTTTAGTCTTCATGTTCTCGTATGCATGATTTCTGTAAATATAGAAATCTCCGCTAATACCGAGCAGATTTGTTATATATCTCGGCATTTGACTGACAAGAATAAGGTTATCATCTCCTGAATCTCTATGGTCGAGAGATTCATACAAAGCCGTATCTACAGAAAGCTTGCTAAACTTATTTGATTTCAAGCCGCCGTTAACAGTGTTTTCGGAATGTTTCCTGCTGTTCTGCACCTTCTCCCCTGCGGGAGCTTTTTTATTTTCGGCAGATTTTGTATTCTCTCCCGAATTTGCCGCATTGCTTAAAGCCTCGAAGGTCTTTTTTGCAACCGTTTTGTAAACCTCCGCAAGCTCCGTGTAGTAATCGCTCATCAGCCTCGCCTCGTCGGAATTCCCCCACTTGTCCCCGGCAAGCTTTTTAATGGCGTTTTTCAGGCGGTTAAGAAAGTCCTTGAAAACCTTCATAATCCCCTTAAAGGTCTCCTCATGCTCCTTTGCAAATTCAAAGAGCACGTCGGTTTTTTCCAGCATATCCTGACAGCCGTTTGCTATAACCTCGCAATGGCAGCCCTGCGGGGTGTGGGCGGCGAAGCCGCCAACCAGCCGCTAGCTACTAGCTGCTAACAACCAGCCGCTAGCTGCTTTTTCACACCAATAATGTTAAAATTAACACAAAAGATGTGAATTCCCGTTGACACAGACGTTAATTATTGATATAATTAACACAATAATCGAAAGGAGCCGTGCTATGTTCAGAGAAAGACGTCAATGGATAGGCGAAATGCTGAGAGAAAAAGCCTTTGTGTCTCTTGACGAGCTGAAAAATCAGTTTCCCCATGTGTCCGAAATGACTCTTCGCCGTGATATTGAATATCTGGAAGAGCGCGGCGAAGCCATAAAGGTAAGGGGAGGTGCGAGGAGCACCCGTTCCGTCACGGCGCAGACGGACGACCCGTATCTTTGCCGTTTGAACGAGAATATCCGTTCAAAAATTCTTATTGCCAAGGCGGCGTCGGCTATGCTTGAGGTGGGGCGGTCCATTTTCGTGGATTCGGGGTCTACCGTTCAGCAGATTGTACCCTTTGTGCCCAACGAAAGATTTACCTTTACCACCACCAATCCCCAGACGGCACTTGAGCTGTGCCGCATAGGTCAGCCCATGGTGAACCTTGTGGGCGGCAGGCTTGACCGCGATTATCAAACGGTGTCCGGCATGCAGGCCATGAAGTTTATGGAGGACATAAATATCGACATTGCGTTTCTGTGTCCCTCCGGGCTTTCCGCAGAAAGCGGCTTTACCGGCGGCAACTATAACGAATGTCAGCTGAAACGGGAGGTTATAAAAAAAGCGAGAACCTCCGTCATGCTCATTGATTCATCAAAGTTCGACAGAACCTTGCCGTATACTTTTTGTAATCTGTCCGACGTGGACTGTCTTATATGCGACGCCCCTTTGCCCGACAAGCTGTATGAGGCGGCAAAGAGAGATGGCGTTAATGTGATTGTTGCAGAATAACAGAATAATAATAAATATATATACGAAAGGAATGATAATTTTGGCAAATCTCGTAATTATGCCCCGTCAGGGTCAGAGTGTTGAATCCTGTATTATTACAGCGTGGCATAAGAAAGTCGGCGATGCCGTAAGCGAGGGGGAGGTGCTCTTCTCCTACGAAACCGATAAATCGGCGTTCGACGAAAAGTCCCTTTTTACGGGTACGGTACTGCACCTTTTTGCCGCAGAGGGGGATGTTGTCCCCTGTCTTGACCCGGTCTGCATTATCGGCGAAGCCGGAGAGGATATCGGCGCAATGCTGGGCGCAGGTGCGGCAGAAGCTCCCGCCGAGGAGAAAAAGGAGGAGGTAAAGGCTGAGACTAAGGTGGAAGCAGTTGCCGTTGAAGTTAAGGCGGGAGAGAGGATTAAAATTTCTCCCCGTGCCAAAAACCTTGCTCTTAAAACCGGCGTTGATATGACGGAGGTTACCGCAAGCGGTCCCCACGGACGTATAATCGAGCGGGACATCAATGCGGCGCTTGACCGCGGAGCTGTGGGAACAGTTGCCGCCGTTGAGGACTTTTTGGCAGGAAAGGTTGCGGCAAAGGCGGAGGAAAAGGCGGCAGAGACCGCTTCGGCTCCTACGGCTGCTGCCGACAATGCGGCGGAGTACACGGAAGTTCCCATGTCCGGCGTGAGAAAGGCTATCGCACGCAACATGCACGCCTCTCTTTCCGAGATGGCACAGCTTACTCTCAACACGTCCTTTGACGCAACGGACGTTATGGCGTACCGTGCCAAGCTGAAGGCGTCCGGCGAGGCGCTGGGGCTTTCAAAAATCACTCTCAACGATATTGTGTTCTATGCGGTATCGAGAGTTCTTCCCAAATTTCCCGAGCTTAACGCAACTCTCGTTGACAACACTCTCCGTCTTTATAAGCACGCAAACATAGGTCTTGCGGTAGATACGGAAAAGGGACTTTACGTTCCCACGATTTTTGCGGCGGAAACCATGTCTCTGTCAGAGCTGTCTGCGGCGAATAAAGCGGCGGCGGCAAAGGCAAGAGAGGGAAGTCTCACTCCCGCAGAAATGTCAAACGGCAGCTTTACCGTAACAAACTTGGGCTCAATGGGTATCGAGAGCTTTACTCCTGTAATAAATCCTCCTCAGGTTGCAATTCTCGGCGTTTGCGCCGTTACCAACAGACTGAAGGCGGACGGAACGGTTTACCCTGCGATGGGACTTTCCCTTACCTTTGACCACAGAGCTATTGACGGCTCTCCTGCGGCTAAATTCCTGAAAGAGCTGGTGTCGGCTCTTGAAAACTTCAGCCTGCTTTTGGCGAAGTGATAAGCGAGGTAGGCTATGGCACTTTATGATTTGATAGTTCTCGGCGGAGGTCCCGCCGGATACAATGCGGCAGAGCATGCGGCTCACGCAGGCATGAAGGTTGCCCTTTACGAGGAAAGGGCATTGGGCGGTGTGTGCCTTAACGAGGGCTGTATTCCCACAAAAACCTTTTTGAACTCTGCAAAAATATATGAATCGGCACTTCACGGGGACGCCTTCGGCGTTACCGTTGAGGGCGCAAAAATCGACCACGCAAAGGTGGTTGACCGCAAGGACAAGGTGGTTAAAACGCTTGTGTCCGGCGTGGGCGCAAAAATGCGGGGCGCAAAGGTGACGGTTGTTACCGGAAGCGCAAGGATTACGGGAAAAAGCGCTGAGGGCTTTACGGTTACCGACGGAAAAGAAGAAAACACCGCAAAGAAGCTCCTTATCTGCACGGGAAGCGAGGCGGCAGTACCCCCCATTCCGGGACTGCGCGAGGCGGTTGAATCGGGACTTGCGGTGACAAACCGTGAAATTCTCGACATCAGAGCCGTTCCCAAAGCCCTGTGCGTTATAGGCGGCGGTGTAATCGGTCTTGAAATGGCGTCCTATTTTGCGGCAATCGGCACGAAAGTCACCGTGGTTGAAATGCTCGATAAAATCGCAGGTCCCACCGACCGTGAAATTTCCGAAATTCTTCAGAAAAACCTTGAGAAAAAGGGCGTTGAGTTTAAGCTGGGCGCCGCAGTGACCGCAGTTTCCGGCAAGATCGGTGCGGGAACGGTGGAGTATAAGCTGGGCGATAAGGCTTATAAGGTTTCGTGCGATACGGTGCTTGTAAGTACCGGCAGAAGACCCAGAACAAAGGATATAGGTCTTGAAAATCTGGGAGTTCAGCTAAACCGAGGCGCCGTTGTTACCACCGAATGCACAAGAACCTCCGTGCCCGGAGTGTGGGCGGCAGGCGACGTAAACGGCAAGAGCATGCTGGCGCACACCGCTTACCGTGAGGGCGAAGCGGCTGTGAGAGATATGCAGGGTATTAAGGATTCTGTTGATTACCGTGCTATTCCCGCAGTTATTTACACAAAGCCCGAGGTGGGCACCGTGGGCGAAACCCTTGAATCCGCAAAGAAAGCGGGCATCAATGCGTCGGAGCATACCATGAGCCTCCGTTACAGCGGAAGATATGTTGCTGAGGTTGAGGGCGGCGACGGAATCGTCAAAATAGTAATTGACGACGACCACAAAACCATTATCGGCGTCCATATGATAGGCTCATACGCATCCGAAATCATTTACGGCGCCGCCGCAATGATAGCGGAGGAAAAGAGAGTTTCCGACGTACAGAAGCTGGTATTCCCCCACCCCACAGTATGTGAAGTTATCCGAGAAGATTTATTTACCATAAAATAAAAAAGGAGATTTAACACCATGCCGAAAAGTCAATATATAAGCCCCGAAAAAGCATTTGAAAAGGGCTTCCTTACATTTGAAAAAATTCCGCTTTGCCAGTATAACAAAACTCTGGCGCAGGAAAAGAAGCTTTACACCAAAGAGGATTTTCTCCGTATCTACCGTGATATGAGAATAATCCGTGAGTTTGAGACCATGCTCAACGAAATCAAGGTAAAATCCGTTTACAACGGCGTTGAGTACAATAACCCCGGTCCGGCTCACCTTTCCATCGGTCAGGAGGCTTCCGCCGTTGGTCAGGCATACTGCCTTGACATTAACGATTTCACCTTCGGCTCTCACAGAAGCCACGGCGAGATTTTGGCAAAAGGTCTTTCTTCCATCAACAAGCTGGACGACGACGAGCTTTACGATATAATGAAAGAGTTTTTGGGCGGAAATATTCTGAAGGTTGTTGAGGAAAGACAGGACGCAGAGGCTAAGGGCAATATTAAGGACTTGGCTATCGATTTCCTGCTCTACGGCGCACTTGCGGAGATTTTCGCACGCACCACCGGCTTTAACAGAGGTCTGGGCGGCTCTATGCACGCATTCTTTATTCCTTTCGGTATATTCCCCAACAACGCTATCGTGGGCGGTGCGGCTCCCGTAGCACTGGGTGCGGCGCTTTATAAGAGAGCAAACCACAAGAAGGGTATCGTTATAGCAAACTCCGGCGACGGCGCTCTGGGCCGCGGACCTGTTCTTGAGGCTATCAATATGTCCACCATGGACCAGATTACAAAGCTCTGGGGCATGGACGGCAAATACGAGGACGGCGGCATGCCTATCCTCTTCAACGTGTTCAATAACTTCTACGGCATGGGCGGACAGACCAAGGGCGAGACCATGGGCTGGGACGTTGCCGCAAGACTTGGCGCAGGCTTTAACCCCGAAGCGCTCCACGCAGAAAAGGTCAACGGCTACGACCCCTTGGCGGTTATCGACGCAACAACGAGAAAGAAGGAACTTCTTACCACAGGCAAGGGTCCCGCACTTTTGGAGGTTGCAACCTACCGTGTGTCCGGCCACTCTCCCTCCGACTCCTCCACATACAGAACCGAGGAGGAAATCGAGGAGTGGAAGAACGCTTGTCCTATTGCCGCATACCGCAAGAAGATGGTAGAGGGCAATGTGGCGTCCGACGATGAGTTTGCCGCTATTGAGGAAAGCATTATCAGAAGAATGACAAAGATCTGCGCTCTTGCAACGGATCTTGAGATTTCTCCCAGAATGGATCTTGACAAAACTCCCGATATGATTTCCTCCATCATGTTCTCCAATACGAACACTCCCTCTATGGATACCGAGCGTGAGCCCGACGTGCTTCAGCCGAAGAATTCCATGGATAACCCCAGAGTAAAACAGCTTGCAGGACGCAGCCGCTTCGCATTTGACGAAGACGGCAAGCCCGTGCCGAAAATAAAGCTGTACGGCGTCCGTGACGGTATTTTTGAGGCTATATACGATAAGTACTACGAGGATCCCACCCTTATTGCATACGGCGAGGATAACAGAGACTGGGGCGGTGCCTTTGCGGTTTACCGCGGACTTACCGAGGCTATCCCCTATCACCGCTTCTTTAACGCACCTATCTCCGAGGCGGCTATCGTAGGTTCCTCCGTGGGCTATGCAATGGCAGGCGGCCGTGCTATCGTTGAGCTTATGTACGCCGACTTTATCGGCTGTGCAGGCGACGAAATATTCAACCAGCTTTCCAAATGGCAGTCCATGTCCGCAGGTATTCTGAAAATGCCCGTTGTGGTACGTGTGTCCGTAGGCTCTAAGTACGGCGCACAGCACAGCCAGGACTGGACGGCGCTCTGCGCACATATCCCCGGACTCAAAGTTTGCTTCCCCGCAACGCCTTACGACGCAAAGGGACTTATGGCAGAGGCTCTTAACGGAACAGACCCGGTTATCTTCTTCGAAAGCCAGAGAATATACGATAAGGGCGAGGAATTCCATAAGGGCGGCGTTCCCAAGGAAAGCTATACAATACCCTTCGGCGAGCCGGACGTTAAGCTTGAAGGTAAGGACGTAACAATTCTTACTATCGGCGCAGTTCTGTACCGTGCGCTTGAAGCCGCAAAGAAGCTGAAGGATGAATACGGAATCGAAGCCGAGGTTATTGACGCCCGCTCCATCGTTCCCTTTAACTATGAAAAGGTAATTGAGAGCGTTAAGAAAACCGGCAAAATCATAATCGTAGGCGACGCCTGCGACAGAGGAAGCGTAATGCGCGATATGGCTTCCAATATTACGGAAATGGCGTTTGATTATCTGGACGCACCGCCGGTAGTTTTCGGCTCACGCAACTGGATAACTCCCGCATTCGAGTTTGAGAAGTACTTCTTCCCGCAGGCAGACGGCATAATCGACGTAATAAGCCAGAAGCTTCTCCCCCTTGCAGGCAGAGTTTCAACTATAAACGAGTCTGAGCTTGAGCATCAGGCACGCAGCAAGGCAGGACTTTAA
>JAQXKW010000124.1 GCA_029010655.1 Clostridia bacterium
CGCTTCCCGAAGTGCCGCGCCCAGTCTTCTGTTTCCCCGTGCGAACACCGCTTCAAGGTGCGAGGTTTTTGCGTCGTGGTAGTTATATCGTATTTTTCTGTCGGTAATGGCCGAAAGGAGCAGTTTTTGCTTTTTCTCCAGCTCCTCTGCCGTATTCTGTCTTTCCCACTGAAACGGGGTAAAGGGTTTGGGAATAAAGCAGGCAACGCTGAGGGTTACCTGAGGCTGTTTTCTCTTATTTCTGTTTTCCGTTTGGTAATACTTTTCTATAACCTTTTTGGCAAGGGCGGCTATTGCCGTAACGTCCTCGTCTGTTTCGCAGGGAAGTCCGTCCATAAAGTACAGCTTTACCTGATTTTTGCCGGCGGAGAACGCCACGCCTGCGGCACGGAGAATATCCTCCTCGGTGACGTTTTTATTTATAACGTCACGGAGTCGCTGACTGCCCGCCTCGGGAGCAAAGGTAAGGGTAGAGGAACGGACGGTGGAGATTTTCGACATAAGCTCCTCCGTAAAGCTGTCGGCACGGAGAGACGGGAGAGAAAGATTTATCTTTTCATCATCCGTCCACTCAAGGAGCTTATCGGTAAAGGTATTTACCTTTGAATAGTCGGAAATGGAGAGACAGCACATGGATATTTCGTCATATCCCGAATTGTCGGCGATCTCCCTTGCCTGTGCGGACAGCACATCGGGGGATTTTTCACGGACGGGGCGGGTTACAAAGCCAGCCTGACAGAACCTGCACCCTCTGATACAGCCCCGGAAAACCTCAAGGGTTATTCTGTCGTGAACCGTTTCGATAACAGGCAGTACGGGGCAGGTAGGCACGTACGCTTCGTCCAGATTTTCTATTATTCTCTTTTTAACCTTTGCGGGCACGTCCTCGTATTTGGGAGCGATTTTTGAAAGAGTTCCGTCCCCGTTATACTCCACGTGGTAAAGGGAGGGCACATAGAAGCCTTCAAGATGGGAGGCGGCACGGAGAAAGTCTTTTTTCGTATATGTGCCGTCCTCTTTCATTTTCATATACAGCCGCGCCAGCTCCGGCAGGGCTTCTTCTCCCTCGCCGATTGAGAAAATATCAACAAAATCCGCCATAGGCTCCGGGTTATAGGAGCAGGGACCGCCCGCAAGAATTACGGGAAAATCCTCCCCTCTCTCCTCAGCCGTCAGGGGAATACCCGCCAAATCCAGCATATTAAGGGCGGTAGTATAGCAAAGCTCATACTGCAAAGTAATTGCCACGATGCCGAAATCCGTAAGGGGGTCGCCGGACTCATGGGCAAACAGAGGGATATTTTTCTCCCTCATTTTGTCTTCCATGTCCGTCCACGGTGCAAAAACCCTTTCGCACCACACGCCGTCCGTATTATTAAGCACTCCGCAGAGTATTCTCATGCCCAGATTTGACATGCCGATTTCGTATGTATCGGGGAAGCAGAACGCCACACGGAGCTTTACGTCCTCGGGACTTTTATACACGCTTCCCGGCTCGCCGCCCGTATATCTGCCGGGCTTGCGGACTTTTGTCAAAAAGCTTTTAATGTCTTCTCTCATTATAATCTCCAAAAAATCAGCCACGGAGAAGACCTCTCCGTGGCCGTATTCATTTTATCTTACAATCAGCTTTGCACTTATCAGAGCAGGGATAAGCCACAGCACCTGACACAGCACAAGATAGAGACTGTAAAGGCTTGCAAAGCTTTCCGCTATGAGCATTGTGCCCACGATAGCCGCACCGAATATGGACGCCAGAACTCCGATAATATATCCTGTTTTCTGTGCGCTGAGTATTCTGTCACAGCTTGACACCGTATGAAGCAGAGCCTTTGTGCTTCCTCTGGAAACGATTCCGCCCTCAGCACGCTTTGCGTACTTTGTGATTTCATCGGTGCTCTTATACTTGATAACACGCATGGAATACTTGCCCGAGGAGCGCATCTGACGGTATATCATTTCCTCGTCGATGTTGGGGTCAAAGGTCTTTACGCAGACGCACATTCCGCTTCCGGTAAGCTGTTTCAATATGTATTCAAAATCGGGCTCGATAACGTAGTTTACCACCATTTTGGACACTAATTTCCGCTGATATATCATATACATAACGGAGCAGTCCGGGGGGACGTCGGCGGTGTCGGAAACCACGTCGTCGGGAATAATAATTCCCAGCCTTGAAAGAGCGGACGCTCTGCCGAAAATTATGTTCTTGCCGTTGACGTTAGCTTCAATATAGCCGGCGCCTGTTTCGAGAATTTGGACATTGTTGGAGTGTCCCGTCTCCATTGTAGCCACCTCAAACACGTCGGCAAGAGGACCGCCCGTAGTTGCGAAAACGCTTGCGGCATAGTATAGAACCTTATCTATACGGCTGTTGTTGAACAGGCGGACATTCCTTACCTTTACGTTTGCGGAGGGGAACACGTTTACGTCGTCAAAGGACAGGACACCCACTCCCGAATACTCCTCAACGGAGCTTTCGCCGATAATGGTACAGTCGTTTTCATATGCACGGCGGTTTGCCCTGTAAAAGGGATATGCGCCGATTATAAGCATAGACACGGGAAGCGCCGCCGCAAGGGTTGCATAGCCTGCCGTAACGGCGGAGGTCTGCTTGGTTACGCCTGCGTAAACCGCCACAACAACGGAAAGGAACAGGGAAATTATTATTGCCAGCCCCACAAAGCCGTCGTTTGCGCCGGATCGGTTATTTGTTCTCCAGAAATATCCGTCCACAAAGTCGGTTTTCTGAATTTTTATAATATCGCCCTCGTCTGCCACAGTTGAGTCAAGCTCCATATCCGCAACCGCTTCGCTTTCCAGCATTGAGTCTCTGGTGGAAAGATTGCGCATTACGAATTTGGGCTTTTTGGAGGAAACTATGTTAAAGCTGAAAATCTCACGGCGTACTGTCAAATACTCGTTTACTGCGGTGAACGCAAAGCAGAGCGCCGTGGGGAAATTGAACATTGCGGGATCATTTCCCGGAACTGCCGTGTATGCGGTTACGGCGGATGCGATAATTGACATGCAAAGCATTACCGCCGGTATGGTATCTACGGTGAACTTAAACTTAACAAGGCTTTTGAACCCTCTTTTTATGTTCTTCCACACCATTGCCGCGCCCAGCATTACAACCTGCAGGTTTACCATAACGTACACCACGGGGTAAACGGACGGGTCAAGTGCGCCGGACAGCTTATAGCCTGCAACGGGAAGGTTTTCAAAGAACAGCAAAATCGCCGCAAACGCTATGGCTGCAAGCATTTTTACCGTTGCCGCCGTATTGCGCTTTTTATACATTTCGGCAATTTCGGCGTTTTCGGAGGGGTCGGAGTACTCTCCGGGGCCGAATCTTTTTGTTCGGTCAACCCATTCCTCCTGATCCGCCATATAATCCTCGGTCATCTGGGTGGCGGTTTCCTCGCCCACGGTTTTCGCAAGCTCATCCTCCATGCCCAGTGCCACCATAAGGCTTATATCGTTTTCGTTAATGCCGTCGTTGTCGGCATCGCCGGTTACTTCTTCAACAAGGCTTTTGAATTCTTCCTCTCTGTCCGGCTCTCCTTCGCCCTCGTCGGCGGAATAGTCCTCTCCGCCGTCCTCGGCGCTGTAAAACATTTCGTCGTCAAGGGGGTCTTCGTCAAAGAATTCGTCGTCGGGAATTATATCCTCGGCATTTTCGTAAACGGGCTCTTCGGCATACTCGTCCTCAAAGGCTTCAACCGGGTCGGCGCCGTCTGCGTCCGCATAATCATGCACCGGTTCTTCGGCATTTTCAGCGTAATCGTCATATCCGTCGAAAACGCCCGCCGCCGCCTCAAAGGCCTCCGCTTCTTCGGCGGTAAGGTCGGGAATATCCCCGTCTGTCTCGGGATAATACTCCTCTCCGGCATCCTTCCCGGCGTATTCGTCCTTTTCGGGGGTAATACCGGCAAAAGTTTCGCCCGCATCATAGGTGTCGTCTGCTTCGGCGTATTCCTCAAAGGAAACGGGCTCAGCATAGCCGTACATATCGTCTGTTTCCGCCTCTGTCTCTGCGGCGTCATTCCCGAAAACAGGCTCCTCTTCGGGCACGGAAATCTCCGGTTCCGCCGCCTGTGCCTCTGCAATTATTTCGGCCTGTTCAGCCTCCTTTTCGGCTGAAGCGTCAAACGCCGGAATATCCGATTTCTTTTCTTCGGCGGAGACCTCCGATTTCGCCTTTCCCAAACGGGACAAAAGATCCTTCGCCGTTACATTCTTTTTTTCTCTGTCTTCTGACATGATCTTTTCCTTCCTTTGGAATTCTTATCAGCCGCCTGC
>JAQXKW010000125.1 GCA_029010655.1 Clostridia bacterium
TATATTCTCAGTCCGGTAGTGCCTGCACTGCCGTCTATAAACACCTTTGTCAAGCCGTTTCACCTCCGGTGCGGTTAAACTTTCAAAAAATACATCAAATACGAATATTTATACATAAAAGTATACCATCACAACTGAAAAAAGTCAATAACAATTTGCAAAAACCGCAGTATATACAAAAATCTGTGGATATTTATTCAAATAATGTGCGATTTGAAGAACAAAACGCCGCATATTGACCTTTTGATATGCATGTGATATAATCAGTATGTAATTTTTCCGCTTTTCCCACGGGAAAAGCGGAAGGGCAAACGGTGACCCGACCGAAAGGTTTTGTCATAAATTTTATTTTTCAGGAGAGTGCTTTTTGAAAAAGTGCAGAACATCGGAGTCCGCGCTCTGACCGGGAGGTCGGAACAGCGTACCGCCTCCCGGCTTGTAAGGTCAATACAATTTCAGGAGGATAAATAATGAATAAAAATGACTGCAATATCCGTCGGGAAATGCCCGGCGACTATGAAAAAGTAGAAAATCTCGTCCGTGAAAGCTTCTGGAACGTGTACCGTCCCGGATGCTTTGAGCACTATGTGCTCCATGTGCTCAGAAACGACCCGGCTTTTGTGCCGGAGCTTGATTTCGTAATGGAAAAGGACGGGGAAATCATCGGACAGAATATTTTCATGCGTGCCGTAATAAACGGGGACGACGGCAGGGAAATCCCCATAATGACTATGGGACCTATCTGCATTTCCCCGAAGCTGAAACGGCAGGGCTACGGAAAAATTCTGCTTGACTATTCCCTGGAAAAGGCACGGGAAGCGGGAGCGGGAGCCGTGTGCTTTGAGGGCAATATTGCCTTCTACGGCAAAAGCGGCTTTGACTATGCGAGAAAATTCGGCATACGTTACCACGGCTTGCCCTCAGGGGAGGACGATTCCTTCTTTTTGTGCCGGGAGCTTATCCCCGGCTACCTTAACGGGATAACGGGAGAATACGCCACCCCGCAGGGCTATTTCGTAGACGAAGCGGCGGTGGAGGAATTCGACCGAAAATTCCCTGAAAAGGAGAAACTGGTTTTCCCGGGACAGCTTTTCGGCTAATGTCCGACGGATAATAAAACACGCAGAGCGAACCGCTCTGCGTTGTTTTGTAGTATATTTATTTCTTATCAACACGGTAGGACAAACAATTCAATAATTCCTGCAAGGACAAAGCGTAAAGTCCTGTGGTATTATGTAGTCACAGAAAGGAGATGACTGCATGGATAATAATACATTAATCAACAAAGCCATTGAGTTCATTCAAAAGAATCCGAGAGATAATCTGTCTCTTGAAAGCATTGCCGACAACGCAGGCTTTTCTTACACCTACTTCGACGCCCTGTTCAAACAGCATACAGGGTACAGCCCGGTGGAATATTCACGGATTTACAAGCTGACGAGAAGTGCTTTGCAGCTTCGCAGAACGGAAAAGACAATTCTTGATATTGCGCTGGAGTTCGGATATGCAAGCCCCGAAAGCTATACTCGCGCCTTCAAAGCCTTTTACGGCGTAACGCCCAGTGAATACAGAAATAAGTACTCAAAGGCTTCTGTTGACTGGCACGATATGTCGGGAAGAATTTCAATCAGCAGATTCAAGCGCAGTTTTCCGGAGCTGAAAATTTCCACGGTTGATTCAGCCCTTGACTTCTGCTTTACCCACAGCTCCGTCAGATACGGAGAGGATATTGTGTTAATGGGTATCACCGAAAGTGAGATTCTGACGCTGGGAAATCCGGAAGAGCTTGAACATTTTATTCGTGTTTCGGATTTCAATTCTCCGGAGCCTGATGTAATGATAGTCTGCGAAAAGGAATCCGATGCATTGCTGTATCTTAATCTTCTTACAAAATCGGAATACCCCAAGTACTTTTCCCTTCGCAGACCGCCGGACTGTAAATGGGAGCAGTTTGATGCACAGGCGGAAAAACTTGGTCTTGACTGCCGGTACGGTTACGATATGATTTATCCTTTAGGTGAGATTTCAGTTCCTCAGTACGTCGGAATGACCGTAAGAGAGCTTGCCGAAAAGGATATGGCACAGATAAAAGCCTTCAGACAGCAAGGCGGCTGCGGCGACTCTCATGTTAATGCCATACGAAGCTGTTTTGACGGAAAGGGCAACGTGGGATTAAGACCTGTGGGTCTGTTTATTGACAATGAATTGGTCTGTCTCGCTATGCCCGTATTGGACTGTGTGCGTGAGTTCAGAAAATACGATATCGGCGCAGTTTTTGCAGTAGGGAAAGGAAAAGACCGAAGGGCAACAGAGCTTATATGGAAATATACAGTTGATATGTGCCTCAAGGATAACGCATTTATCGGAAACGGAAACGCAACAGATACTTCTTCGCTTTGCAACGTTGAAATCAGCGAACAGATCGGTCTTATTAAAGTAACTGAAAACTGCAGATACAGCAAATGACATTCGGTCAGGCGAAATGTTAAGGGTGCTTTGTGAAAAAATGACGGTGCCGTCCCGAAAGGGACGGCATTTTAATTAATCAGCTGTCGGGTGAAAATCCAAAGCACCACGGAAACTACGCAAAGAACCGCTAAAACAATTCGGGGGAACAGTGTTCCTGTTCTGCAACCTGTATTCTTTATTCACAATGTAATTCAATTGCCGGTTATTGCATATAAGCGTCGGTTGAATTTATCTCAACAGATAAGTTATTGTATTTTTTTCACACCGATGATAAAATTTTTTCAGAAAAGAGCTGACCTTTTTGCGATTTCAGACACTGTATATGTGAAAAAACTTTTGAGTTTTTTGTCCGGACACATATATTTGCGGCATTGCCGCCGATAAAGAATAAGCTGTAAAACCTCGGCTTTTCATAACTTAACGGTAAATTTTTTCGGCAAAGAGCCAACTTTTCGGGACTTTTCACGTCTGTATATATGAAAGAGCTTTTTTGAAAACTAAGGTTCGAACCCCGCATCTCACGGCAAAAGCGCTGTCGCCGTGACAATAAGAAAGGAAAATTTATCACATGAAAAAATTAATAATTGCAATTTGGGCAGTAATCCTTGCGTTCACTCTCTGCGCATGCTCCTTTGCACCCGGACTGACGGAGGAAACTGCGAAAAAGGAAAAAAAGGAATCGGCACAGAGTGCCGCCGACTCCTGCCGTGACTTCGGCTGGACGCTTGAAAACGGCGTTCTCACAATAACGGGCGAGGGAGCAATGCTCCCGGACGAATGTACATGGGACCCAAATGAAGTGTCCTCCGCGGTCGTAGGAGAGGGGATTACGAAAATTTCCGAAAAGGCGTTCTTCGACCACTCAACGCTTAAAGAAATCTCCATGCCGTCAACTCTTACGGAGATAGGCGATGAGGCATTCGCATACTGCGTAAGCCTTAAAGAGGTTACAATACCCGACGGGGTGAAGGTCATTCCCGAGGAGGCGTTCAGAAACTGCAACTCCCTTGAAAACGTCACTTTTCCGAGCGCTTTGGAAACCGTTTCCTTTAAGGCATTTTATAAGTGCTTCAAGCTCCAATACGTGATTTTCTCCGAAGAGCTGAAATTGGTGGAGGAGTCAGCCTTTGAGGACTGCAGAGCGTTTACGGGAATAGATTTGCCGGAAAGTCTTGAGAAAATAGGCAAAAAAGCCTTTTGCAACTGCTTCGAGCTTGCAAGCGTAAACGCCGGCAAAAATGTCTCCATGATAGGAATGGACGCATTCAAATTCACCGCCGACGGAATTACTATGTACGCCCCCGAAGGCTCCGTTGCCTACGCCTACGGCGAGAAAAACGGAATGAGCGTTTCGGCGACAAAGTAAAGGAGAAAAGCGGAAGAATTAATCCCGTCCGTCAGCGGAAAGGATAAACCTCCTAACCTACCGTCATTCCGCTGACGGACAAATTATTGGCGAGAGAAAATTGGCAAAAGCAAAAATAAGCTGTAAAAATCCCGAATTTTTGTGATTGTGTAACGGAATAATACGGTTACAAAAGCAGAGAAAAGTGAAGCATTTTGCCTTTCGGCAAAATAGTGAAGTGCTTGCCGTATTCACGGCTGCTTTGCGGAGCAAAGATACCTATTCTTTTCTGTTTTCTCTCTTATCTCTTAACTTGAAAAGTCGCTTCGCCGTGCAGAGAAAAGAGAAGACAGTGAGA
This sequence comes from Clostridia bacterium, assembly GCA_029010655.1. Lineage (GTDB taxonomy): Bacteria > Bacillota > Clostridia > Oscillospirales > CAG-272 > Avispirillum. The sequence continues at coordinate 4,173 of JAQXKW010000125.1, forward strand.
AAGAAAAGAGAAAAGAACAAAAAGAAAAGCCGCTTTAGCGACTTTTCTTTTTGGAAACTGACCCTGATTCAAATACAAATGCACCCCCTTTGATGTTAGGGGGTGCAGAGTCGTTTTAGGGGGTGCATTTTTAGGATAAGGGGGTGCAAATCGAGTTTAGGGGGGTGCAAACACTTGCGATTAATTAAGATATTTACTGAAAAACTGTTTTGTTTCGGGAACACATATAACCTTAAACATATATTTTCCGCCAT
>JAQXKW010000126.1 GCA_029010655.1 Clostridia bacterium
CGGACTATTTTGACCGCACTACGGCGGTCAACAGTCCCGTAAAAATACTCTGTCAGATTACATTTCTCGCCTTTATGCTTCTTTTCACGGCGGAGGAAGGGCTTTCTCTGGGAAGAAAAAATATATACCCCCGTTATCTGTTCACCCTTTGCGCCGCAACGGTTCTCGGCGGCGCTGCAGGGCTCGGCGGATTAATCCTTTATGCCGCAGGGTATGATTTTCCCGTTTCCCTTGAAAGCTCCGTGCTTTGCCTTTGCACCGCACTTTACGCCGCAGTGAGACTTATCTCCTGCCGGTCTTTCCCCACTAAGGCAAAGACCGAGGCGAAGGGAAGCGAGACCGCAGAGGACACCGAAGAAGCAGAAGAAACAGAAGAAGAATGATTTCCCTTTCGGTAAGCGGCCTTTCATACAGCATAGGCGTAAAAGAAATTCTTACAAATATCACCTTTTCCGTTGAGGAGGGAGACAGGCTCGGCATTGTAGGCGTAAACGGAAGCGGAAAAACCACGCTTCTCAGCCTTATTGTGGGAGACGTCTCCCCGGATTCCGGTGAAATATATATTGCAAAGGACAAGTGTGTCGGCATATTGCGGCAGAACGAGGCCTTCGACGAAACCACGGACGCAGGCGAAACGGTTCTCTCCCATATGTACGGCACTTTTCCGCAGTTATTAAGAGACGAAAAACGGCTCGCCGAAATCGAGGCGGAGCTGAAGTCGAACGAGGCGGACGTAAACCGTCTTACCGCAGAGTACGACAGAGTAAACAGAAGATATATTGACGGCGGCGGGCTTCATTACAAGTCAAGGTGCAAAAGTATTCTGACCCGTTTGGGCTTTCAGGAGGATATGCATCTGCAAAAGGTTTCCTCCCTGTCGGGAGGGCAGAAAACAAGGCTCTCCCTTGCAAGGCTTATTTTCCGTGAGCCGGATATTCTCATTCTGGACGAACCTACAAACCACCTTGACACCCAAACCATGATGTGGCTGGAGGACATTCTGTCCGGCTACAAAAAGACCCTTTTGGCAGTCAGCCACGACAGATATTTTCTTGATAAGGTTACAAACAAAACGCTCGACGTGGAGCATCACCGTGCAAATCTTTACAAATGCTCCTACACGGAATACGTAAAGCAGAAAAACGCACGGCGTGCCGCAGACGAGAAAAAATATAATTTACAGCAAAAGGAAATCGCCCGTCTTGAAGCCTTCATCGAACAGCAAAGGCGGTGGAATCGGGAGAAAAACATAGTTGCGGCAGAAAGCCGTGAAAAGGCTATCGCAAGAATGGAAAAGGTGGACCGTCCCAAGGACGCTCCCAAAGCCATACGCTTTTCCTTTGACGAGGGTATGGAGTCGGGAAACGACGTGCTTTCCGTTAAAAATCTCTCCATGGGCTTCGGCAAAAAGACTGTTTTTTCCGACCTTTCCTTTGAGGTGAAAAAGCGTGAGCATTTGTTTATCGCAGGCCCCAACGGCTGCGGAAAATCTACGCTTCTTAAAGTCCTTTTGGAAAAATACTCCCCCACGGAGGGAAAATTCACCTTCGGCTACAACGTCAGCATCGGGTATTACGACCAGGAAAACCAGAACCTTGACGATGACAAAACGGTGCTTGACGAGCTGTGGGACGCATACCCCAATGTTACGCAGACTCAGCTTAGAAACACCCTTGCGGCGTTTATGTTCCGAGGGGACGATATTGAAAAAAAGGTTCGGGTTCTGTCTGGAGGAGAGCGTGCGAGACTTACTCTCGCAAAGCTCATTCTTTCAAAAATGAATCTTCTTATCCTTGACGAGCCCACAAACCACCTTGACATACCCTCCAGAGAGGCTCTGGAGGACGCATTGCTGTCCTACGACGGCACGATTATAGCCGTCAGCCACGACAGATATTTTATGAAAAAGCTTGCCACGAGAGTTCTCGATTTGTCGGGTCCCGTCCGTGACTGGAAGGGCGGCTACGAGGAATACGCCGCACATCTCTCCGCTCCCTGCGATGAAACGGAGAAAAAAGAAAAGGTTTCGTCCGGCAAGGAGCAGTATCTCCACAAAAAAGCAGAGGATGCGAAAAAGCGCAAGGAACAGAACCGCAGAAAGCGTGTTCTTGAGGAAATAGCAAAAATCGAAAATGAACTTGAGGAAATAAATCTTGAGCTTTTCGGCGAAGCCGCTACGGACTATGTCCGTGCCGCAGAGCTTGAAGAAAAAAGGAATTCGGCAGAGGAAAGGCTCTTTTCCCTTTACGAGGAAGAAGAAGCCTTTGAAAAGGAAGAATAGCCTTACGAATTCCATTAATTCCATTAAAAGCGACGCCGCCAAGCGGCGAAACGGAGGTATTAGCGTGAAAATTACGTTAATTCTATTCCTTCGTGCAGTTATTTCACGCCCAAATTCTCCTTAAATGAGGGACCCAACCCATTTTTGTTTCCTTTGGAAACACAGGAGAATTTCATAACAATTTGTGCCGCCGCAGGGCGGCGGAATGGAGATTATTATGAAATCAATCACACCGGAAACCGTGCACGGCATAGTACACAGATATGACCGTGAACAGATTTTCAAGTACAACGGCTGGCCGTCTGTCTGCCGTGATGAGAACGGCACGCTGTATGCTGTCGCATCTTCTATGAGAATGTCCCACGTGGACCCCACAGGCAAGGACTGCATGTGGATAAGCCGTGACGAGGGCAAAAGCTGGACGCCCTCCATGGTGGTCAACGACACCTATTTTGACGACAGAGACGCCGGTATTATTTCCCTGGGCGGCGGAAAAATGGTTTTATCCTGGTTTTCCCTTTGCTACGACGATTTCTGCGAGCCTATTCAGGGCTACGACTGGTTCGGCGAGCCTGAAAAGGCAATTTCCAAGGGCTTCGGCGAAATGTGGAAAAGACTTCCCGAGGAAGTGAGAAAAGCGGGACACGGCGCCTTTGTGAAAACCTCCGACGACTACGGTATGACATGGGGCAAGGCTGTTAGAATTCCCGTAACCGCACCTCACGGACCCTCCGTCTGCAAGGACGGCACACTTATATACATGGGCAAGGACATGACTGTAGATTACCTTGCGCCCAACCCCATTGTAGTTTACACAAGCCGTGACTGCGGCAACACATGGGAATACACCGGAACGGTAAAGCCCGGAGACGATATTACAAACGAAAACATGCACGAGCCACACGTTATCGAGCTTGAAGACGGCAGACTTCTGGGAGCTATCCGTGTTCACGAAAGAAAAACCGCGCCTTCAAACACGGTTTACTTCACCTTCTCCGACGACAAGGGCAAAACATGGTCCACTCCCAAGTGCATGGGCGTTGACGGACTTCCCCCTCACCTGCTCCGCCACTCCTCCGGCGCAATTATCTGCTCATACGCATGCCGCACAGACGGCATAAGAGCGGAGAGAGCATGCGTCAGCTACGACAACGGCGAAACATGGACCGAGGATTACTGTCTCGACGACCGCATAGGGTCTCAGACGGACATGGGCTATCCCTCCTCCGTTGAGCTTTCCGACGGGTCAATTCTCACCGTTTACTATCAGTGCGCCCCCGGCGACAGCTACACCAGCGTCCTCTGGACTAAGTGGAGACTTCAGGATAAATAATATGGCTCTTTTCAATATTACATTTTCAAGTCATGCGCTGGGACACGGCACTCATGTAAATGTTATTCTGCCCGACGGGGAAAGAAAAACGCCCTGCAAAAATCTGTATCTTTTGCACGGGCTGGGCGATAACGAAGCAACATGGCTTCAGCGCACCTCCATTGCACGTTACGCCGACAGATACGGCATTGCCGTTATAATGCCCGACTGCGGCAAAAGCTTTTACACGGACATGGCATACGGCGAGGCGTATTATTCCTATGTTTCAAAGGAGCTTCCCGAAAGAATGAAGGAATTTTTCGCCCTTTCCGATAAAAGAGAGGATAATTTCCTGGCGGGAAATTCCATGGGAGGCTACGGAGCCTTGAAAACGGCTCTGCGGGAAAAGGGACGCTTTGCCGCAGTTGCAGGGCTTTCCCCCTGCACCGATGTGAAAATCAGAAGATTTGAGGACGTTATGATTCCCGTTTTCGGCGAGAGCCTTGACGTTCACCCCCGTGACGACCTTTTCGCCTTGGCTGAGGGTCTGCGGGACTGTAACGAAAAGCCGAAAATTTTCATTGGCATAGGTCTCAGCGATTTTCTGTATGAAGAAAATCAGCGTTTCAGAAAAACGCTTACCGAATGCGGCTTTGACCTGACTTATAAGGAATCCCCCGGCGACCATTGCTGGGACTTCTGGGACGAGTATATTCAAAAAGCACTTGATTGGATGTTCTGAAAAATGGGGCTGTCTTTTAAGACAGCCCCATTTTTCAGCGGCTAGCGGCTAGCGGCTGGCCGCTAGCGAATTGCGGCGGCTCCGCCGCCGCAAAGGGGGACGGAACGTCCCCTTTTTCACAGCCCAAAGGGCTGTCATTGCGAGGGTGCAACGCACCCGTGGCAATCTCTGCATGCGGTTTGATGTTCTGTTCTCCCCGTCTGCGGAAATGCGTCAATAATACCGTAGGGCGGGGGCTTGCTCCCGCCGAAAGCCTTCCCTTAATAAAGGGAAGGGGGACCGGCTTTGCCGGTGGATGAGTTGTGTCCTTTATAACGATTATCCCTTTATAAACAGAAATACACCAAAAAACGGCGGGAGCAAGCTGTACAATGTAATAAGATAGTAAACAGGTAATGTAATAGGATAGTAAACAGTTTTGAAGTATAATAGAAGGCAAGAAATGACCAAAAGAAAGAGGTTATGGAAATGCCTTGGAAGGACAAAAC
>JAQXKW010000127.1 GCA_029010655.1 Clostridia bacterium
CGATAGGTCAGCGGGTAAGCGTTTCCGTGCCCGATAACCTGCTTATATCTCTTTCACCCGACGGAGGCTGGACCGACTGCGTAAATGTTGATTTGCAGGAGGTTGTAAAGGAACTGACAAATGGTGACCCAAAACCGTTTACAGAGGACAGTCAGTTCTATCTGCTTCCCGCTTCTACGTATGACGGTACGGAAGGTACTGTATATGAAACCGGCAGTGCCAATAACGACGGCTCTGCCGCCGACAACGCGGTATTCATGCCCGGTCATAAGATTTGCTGGAACAAGGACACCTCCGCCTTTGAAGGGCATTGGATAGACGTTCCCCTGTACTTCAAAACCGATTCACAGTCTTCCGTTTCCGTCGCCCTGTCTCAGGAGGGAACAAAGGTCACCTCCGTTGGCGAGGAAAACGGCAGTATCGTAAATACCGTCCGCGCGGCGTTTCTCAATAAGGAATGCACCGCACCCTCAACGGGAACAGAACCTCTGGTGTTTGCACCGTCAAGCAGCACAGGCGTGTTCAAAAATGAGATTATTTTAAGCCCTACGGAAAGAACAGCGCCTAAGTATCTCAGCTTTACCGGCGGAAAGTCGACGGAACTCTTTAAGATTAATCCCAACGGCGAAAATCCCGTAAAATGTATCACGGTGCGTATATGGATTGAAGGGCAGGACGAAAGCTGTGTTGCCCAGATCGGCGGCAAAACCTTTTCTCTCTCGTTAAAATTCCTATCAGTCGATTGACAATATTTAGGAGGAAGAATATGAAATCAGTAAAGAAAACGCTCAAAATTATCGGAAACGTCATCCTTTGGCTTTTTGTTGCCTTTGCGGTGTTTATGACCGTCCTGTTTTTCTCCTCGCAGGGAAACAAGGAGGGGCTTCCCAACTTAATGGGTAAAAGCCTTATAACGATCCAGTCCGATTCAATGAAGCCTACCTTCAGAACCGGCGACCTTATAATCGATAAGGTGCTGACCACCGCCGAAAAAACGGAGCTTCAGCCCGGCGATATTATCACCTATTACGTTGACCTTAACGGCGACGGCATAACGGAGCTGAATACCCACCGTATCGTTGACTCCTACGAGGAAGACGGCTATACCTACTATATAACAAAGGGCGATAATACGGAAACCAACCCCGTCAACGACGCTGAGCCCGTTATGAGCTCTTACGTTCTTGCGAAGTATACCGGCGTAAAGCTGGGCGGCGTGGGTTCGGTTATCAGCTTTTTGCAGACCCCCACGGGCTTTCTTTGCGTAATTGTCCTTCCTCTTGTGGTATTCTTCCTTTTCGAGCTTTACAGCTTCATTGCCTTGGTTATCAGGCTGAAGGGTAAGAACAAAATTTCCGCCGAGGAAGAAGAAGAAATCAAGAAGCGCGCCGTTGAAGAATATCTGCGGCGTCAGCAGGAAACGGAAAAAACAGATAATACTGAGGATTCCGGTAAATGACGGAAAAACAACGCTGTGGGAAAGGAGTTGAGAGCTGATGGACGGATTTTTGAATTGGTTTTTTGCCTTCATGACCGTTATGATAGACGGACTGTGGGATATAATTTCAGGTCTGTTCGGCGGCTTCATAAAGATTTTCGGCATCCCTGCCTATCTTGAGCAGTTTTCCCTATACAGCAAATCGTTTAACGTCCTTGACTGGATACTGGCAATTCTTGCCGTACTACTTGTGCTTGCGGTTTGGTTTATAATCATTTTCCTTATAGTTCTCGGTATACGGAAGTACATACGCTTCCGCCGCTCCGTGGTGGGCAACGAGGATATTTTGCAGGAGCTTGCGGATATGCACAGAGATGTTCTGCGCCTGACAAAGGAAAAAGAGAAAATCATGGCGCTGAAAATCGGACAGACAAGCATTCCCGTTGAAGCTATTAACGAAATCTTCCGTCAGAGCAGGGAAGAAGCAATGGCGGAAACAGGGGAGTACTCCGCCCCTGCGGAGGAAACGGCAAACGAGCTTACCGCCTCCGTTATCGGAGAAAGAAAGCCGGAGCCTCAGACAGTCTCCGACCCCCGACGGTTTTACAGACTTGCCGCCGTGGACGATAAGTATGAGTATTACGTGGAGCCCTCCTACCGCAGTGATTTAACTCTCAGCGGCATTTGTGAGGAATTCCGTAACTTTGCCTGCAGCAAAATGAACCTTTACTATGACCTGAAGACTATACGTCTCATGTTTGCGGGGCTTGCCTCCACAAAGCTCATTTTGTTGCAGGGTATTTCGGGAACGGGTAAAACCTCTCTGCCCTATGCAATGGGCAAGTTCTTTGAAAATAATGCCACAATAGCCTCCGTTCAGCCCTCATGGAGGGACCGCACAGAGCTGTTCGGCTATTTTAACGAGTTTACCAAAAGGTATAACGAAACCGAGGTTTTAAGGCGCATTTATGAATCGTCCTATAACGACGATATTAATATTATCGTTCTGGACGAGATGAATATAGCCCGTGTGGAGTATTATTTTGCGGAAATGCTCTCTATTCTGGAAATGCCCGATATGAGCGAATGGAAGCTGGAGCTTGTACCCTCCTCATGGGACAGCGACCCTAAGCACTTAAAGGAAGGCAAGCTTACAATTCCGCCTAATGTGTGGTATATAGGCACCGCAAATAACGACGATTCCACCTTCTCTGTTTCCGATAAGGTGTACGACCGTGCTTTTACCATTAATCTTGACAGTAAGGGCGTTCCCTTTGACGCACCTAAGACCGAGCCCTCCCGTATCAGCTATTCTTATGTGGAACGGCTGTATAAGGAGGCAATCGAGGCGCATCCCGTCAGCGAAAGCCTGCTTTCGGATATATCAAAGCTGGATATATACGTTATCCAAAAATTCCGTGTTGCCTTCGGTAACCGAATTGTAAAACAGCTCCAAACCTTTGTTCCCGTGTACGTAGCGGCAGGAGGAACGGAGCTTGAGGGAGTTGACTATATTCTGGCGACAAAGGTTTTCCGTAAGTTTGAATCGTTGAATCTGTCGGTGATTCGCGATGAGATAGACGGCCTTATAGATTATCTTGACAGCGTATTCGGAAAGGATACCATGAACGAATCTATTGTTTATCTCAGAAGACTGAAAAAAATGTACTGACAAGGGGTGACGCAAAGTGCCGAATAATGCCGACGGTAATCTTTTCGGTGAAATGGAGCGCATATACAGCGATACAAACTATTTCATAGACGGAATTATCGGAGAATACGGATTTTACGGTGATTTTATAGACTCCATGCGAAGCGGAAACGCCTCTGTCAGTATAAACCGTAAAACCGTTCATAAAACAATCGAGGAGCAATGGATAGAAGCAATTGAAGCGTGTATTCCCGCAATAGATACGGTAACCCGAAATCACAGCGTGGGAATAGAAGAGCGCGAGGAAATTGTCCCTATCGAGTTTTCCAAGAGAATCAGTAACCGCTCCATTCAGCATCTGGCACAGCATACGGATTTTATAACCGATATGGACGGGGATATGGTAGTGCCCTCAAAAATACTGAACGTGTTCCAAGAGGAAACCATGCAGACTTATGAAAATAAGTTTGTAAATACGCTTATAGAGCGCCTGTATTCCTTTGTAGACCGCCGCTATTCCGCCCTGTCGGAAAGAGGCACCGAGGAGACGGGTGCACAGCTTGATTTTAACGGGGCGTTCCGTTTCGGTCCCTCGGAGGGTAAAATCCGTTTCAGTATCGAGGTCAGCGACCCTGCGGGGAAAGCAGAGGAGGAAAGCTCCTTTTCCCGTATTGTAAGGCTCAGGGATATTCTTACCCGTTATCTCGATTCTCCCTTTGTAAAAGCCATGCAGGGAGGATATATCCGACCTCCCGTTATCAGAACCAACGCAATTGTTAAAAATAAGTATCTTAGACAGTGCCTTGATTTGTGGGATTATATCGAATCCTACGAAAAGGTAGGCTACGCCATTGAGGTTGAGGAAAAAGCGGAAAAGCCCTCCGCGGAGTTTATAAAAGAGCTCTATTCAATGCTGTCTCTCCAATATATGATATTTGACTATAATATCCACAGGGGCTTTAACGGACCTTCGCAGGTGCTCGACGCCAAACAGTCCGACAGACCTCTGGAGCCTAATATTGTTACCCGCCTGCAAAGAATTGAGGCGGAGGAATACAATGTGTACGATACGGAGTACCGCAGAGTAGTAAACGTTTCGTCTCTTACCGGCCAGAGACGGCTTTCCGACAGCGAAATCAAAATACGCAGCGCAGTCGATACGGCGCTTGCGGCAGACCGTGAAATAGAGAGCCTGCGCCGTAAAATGCTCCGTCAGGCAAAGAAAACCTCTCAGAAAACTAAGACGGGAGAGGATTCCCCCGTATGAAAGCCTTGAAGATTAAAAGCTCAAAAACAATAAAAAGAATTGTAACAGGACTGCTCTCGGCGGCTATTGTGCTTATGACCGTTGTTGTGGCATATCTTACCTATTGCAACATAAGCGGCAAGGTAGCATATATAGGAAAATATGCGTCCGTTAAAATCATAACCCCCAGCATGGAGCCTACTATTCCCACGGGAACCTATATTCTCAGCGAAAAGGTGCAGGCAAGCCAGGTTTCGAAGGGCGATATAATACTGTTCCGCTCCGCAGACCCTCAGATTTACGGCAAGATTAATACCCACCGCGTAGTTGAAGTTAATTTTGAAAACGGAGAATACTCCTTTGTCACACGCGGAGACAATAACAGCGTAAACGATGCCTATCCTGTATCCGAAAAGGATTTAGTCGGCAGATATGTGAAAAATGCCGAAGGGCTTTCCGCATTTGCCGGATTCTTTTCAAAGCCGGCTGTCTTTTTCATTTTTGTAATTATTCCCGCCGCAGCCCTTGTAATTTTCAGCATGACCGATGTTGTTAAAAAGGCAAAGGAAACACGGAAGAATATGCTGATTGAGGCTGAAATCAAACGTCTGCAGGAAAGCGAAACAGAATCAAAGGAGTCAAACGACCATGTTCCAAAAGATGAGCCTAAAACGAAAGATTAAAAAATGCCGAAAGCAAATTGCGGATATTGAGCAAAAGCGTATTCGCTCTCAGGCGGCTTTGGTAAGTGCGATTTTAGCCAATTCCACCCCCGATGACGCCGACGTAGATTACTTCAATCGCTATACCGAGCAGATTGAAGCAATAAGAAGCGAAATGAACGAGCTGGAAATTCAGCTTAAAAATATTTAGTTTATAAAAAGGAGCGGGAAGAAAATGAAAACAAAAATGCGCCGTGTTTTTGACATAGTTCTTCCCGCTTTTGTTATTCTTGTTTTTGCCACGGCGCTGTTTTTCTGCTTTTATCTTCTTTCGGAAAGCGCATCCTATTTTGATAACGAGGCAAAGGATATAGCACAGCGCTATGCGCTTCAGGCTACCGAATCCGTGCAGAATGAAATCGGAAGCTCCTTTTCGGAAGTGAAAAGCATTGCCTCCGAGGTTGCCTCCGTTTCGGGCTTTGAGGAAATGGACGCTTTCGGAGAAAGCAAGGTTCGGCAGTATTCTTTCACCAGCCTCCAGTTTTTGAAGGACGGCGTTCCTGAATACAGATACGGCGACAGCGTGGGCTCCGCCTCCTCTGTTCAGGTTCAAAACCTTGTCAGCCAAGGCAAATTCGGCGCAAGCGAAATATATAACGACCCCGCTCTGGGAGTTCCGTGCGTTGCGGTGTATTGCCCTGTTGCGTCGGGAGTCGAAACGGACGGAGTAATAGTATATTATCCTCTGTCAGCGCTGTTCGACGGCACCGATAATCTGCACGAGCTTACGGAGTATTATTTCTTTTCGTCCGTTGACGGCGGAATTATCGAGTCAAAAATTTCAGACGGTATGAAAACAGATGTCAGTCATAACGTGTTTACATACCTTTATAATCTTACCGAAAACAGATCCGAAACGGAGCCTATCGAAAATCAGGTCGAAAATAAAATGAGCGGCGCGTTTTTCGTGCATATAGACGGCGAAAAATATGTTGCCGTATGCACTCCGGTAAGAAGCTTCAGCGGAAATTGCTTTGTTCTGCAGCTTTATGCCGCCGATAAAATTTTGCACGGGGAATACAGACTGTACGATAAAGTGCTGGGTGTCTCCGTGTTTCTTGCGGTTTTTTCGGTTATTGTCCTGTGTGTCAGCAGTATAACGGCTCGGGCGGATAGGAAAAAGCTTATGAGTGAAACGGATGTTGACCCGATTCTCGGGTGCAATACATATAATAAATTCCTTGTTGACGCAGGAGAAATTCTTGAACAAAACAGATTTTCAAAATATGCCGTAATATATTTGGATATATATAAATTCCACTATTACAAGGAGAATCTGGGAAACAGCGCCGCAGAGAATATAGTAAAATTCTTGAGCACTTTTTTCCGGCAGATGACCGACAGGAACGAAAGCTACGGTCATATAGTGGAGGATTCCTTCGCACTTCTTCTGCATTATACGGATATGGCAGAGCTGGGCGAAAGAATTAAGCTGATGGGAGCTTTGGTGTCCAATTATAATGCGGAAAATAACCTGGGCATGGATATTAAGCTTTCCGTAGGTGTTTTTCCCGTAAAGGGCGAGCGCCGAAAGGACGTCAGAAATATGCTGGACTGTGCAAAAATCGCATTGCAGGCAAACAGAAAGCAGCCCGGCAACCCCTATACCGTTTACGATTCCGCTATCTCAACTGCATACCTCCATGAGGCAGAGCTTGAGGCGAAAATGAAAAATGCGCTGAAAAACAGGGATTTCAAGCTGTTTTTCCAGCCCAAATACAGTATTAAAAACGACAGAATCGATTCAGCGGAGGTTCTGGTTCGCTGGTACGATACTAAACTGAAATCGTATATTGCTCCCGATTCCTTTATCCGCCTGTTTGAGGCGAACGGATTTGTTTCGGAGCTTGACCACTATGTGTTTGAGGAAACATGCCGTTTTCTGAACGATTTTACCACAAGAGGGGAGAAAATAGTCCCCCTGTCGGTAAATGTCTCCCGAGCCACAGCCATAAAGCCCGACTTTTTGAAGTTCTATATTGAAAAGAAAAAGGAATACGGCGTTGCCGACGGCTTTATCACCCTGGAGTTTACGGAGAGCTTTGCCGCAGACAGCTACGATTTGTTCGCGACTCTTTTGACAAGCCTTGAAAATAACGGCTTCAAATGCGCCATTGACGATTTCGGAATGGGCAATTCATCCCTTATTGCCGTAAAGGAACTGCCCGTTAACGAGCTGAAATTTGACCGTGCCCTGCTTAAACAGAACACGGATGCCAAAAAGGATAATGCCCTTTTGAAGCTGCTTATCGACGTAAGTAAGGAATTGGGCATGACAGTAACTCAGGAGGGCGTTGAAACCCGAGAGGATATGGAGCGCATGAGAGCGCTGGGCTGTGATATTATTCAAGGGTATTATTATTCAAAGCCCATGCATATTATCGATTTTATCGATTTTATGCAGGAGGATACATCCCTTGCCGGAATTTAATCTCCGAAAAATGCCCGTTAAATACAGAAGTAAGGATTAATAAGTTTTTTTGAAAGGAGCGGAAGATGCATAATGAATCGCGAAATTGTAAAGTCGTTTATTAAAATGCTTCTTCCGGCCTTAGCGGCAATAACCGCAATCATTTGTGCAATATACGGCTTCGGATGGTTTTCCATGTCGCACCAAGTTGCGGCAAGCGGCAAGAATATACATACCAAGGACGTGGGCGTGCTGGAGATTCGTGAGCTTCCCGACGGAATTGACATCAGCGCCGAAACGGTTGAAGGCATTGAATACAGACTGCCCATCAACAAAAAGCTTACAAAACTGTGCCCCACCGCTTCCGGCAACTTTACTTTCTATGTGTACGACAGCTCTTCCGAGGCGCAGATACCCTATTCTTTTCTGTTCAGATTATCTGTGGAGAACGACAGGACCTGCGAGAATGAGGGCTTTTACCCCAATACCGATGCAGAGGAAAGGGAACTGGCTAAGCAGTATATCAATTCTCATCTGCTGTTTTTTAAGGAATACGATGAAGAAGCAAAACGTTATAAAGGCTGGATGAAATCCGGTGAGCTGATGAGATGCACGGCAGAGGAAAATCCCAAAGAGATCACCGTATACTGGGTGTGGGTAGATCAGTATAAGCAGATTTTCGAAGAAAACAGCGTCCTGATTGACGAGGAGACCAGAAAAAGTATAGCGTCATATTATGAGACAAATCCCGAATTGATACTGGCGGACGGCGCAGGGAATGCAGAGGATTACAATGTGGCAGACACGCTTATCGGTATGACAATAAAGGACGTATGCTTTTTAATTGATGTCGTCAAAGACTGAAGGAGTAAAAATTATGAGAGGAAAATTGCATATATCAAGCAAAATAGCCGGGTTAGTTTTAACCTTAACTCTCATATTGATGGCAGTAGTACCGCTTTATGCGTGGTATGCTATGACAAATCGGCTCAGCCTTACGGAAAAAATGGAAGTTGATATGCCGCCGACAATCTATATTAAGGACGATAATCTGCAGGAAATTACATCATTTAATCTGGACGGATTGACAATCGGCGAGGAGTATAACGAAGTATTCTGTGTATCTCCGGCAATCGTGGGGTCTGTAAACAGCTTTTTTCTGGGAGTAATATACTCGGAAAATTTGGGAATGAACATAAATCTCTATCCCGTATATTCCGTAGCCGATACCGAACCGTCTGCGGATACGCTGTATGAGAGCCGAGTTATTAACAGCACGCCGTATTACTTTCAGTTCCGAAAGGAAAAGCAGGACGGCTCCGATAATATTGCGGACACATATACATATAAGGAAACCTACGGAAACTGGAACGACGATCAAAGACCCGCTGTGGACAGCCCGTACTACGGGAACCTTAACTACGGCGTCTTTAAGTCGTACGATAACAACTTGTTTTCGGCAGTACAGCCGCCGAATACCCCCGATTTAATTGATGAACTTAACGATACCAGCCGCAGCCGCTTCTTTATTCTGAACGTTACATGGCGCGATGATATAGACTATCAGGGCGAGGCAAACGTCAAAGAGGCGGACATAGTATACATTGTAGCAAAGGGTACGATGAAACTGACTCAATAGGTGTATAAAATTATGAGTGAAAATAAGAAGAAAAACAAACGAATATTGTTTACTGTTCTTATAGTCATCTGTATCTTTACGGCAGTAACCGTCCTTGTAAGAGGGGCATATTTTGCCAAGGGCGAATTCAAGGACGTGTTTATAAATAAAAAGGACTATTTCTCGGCAGACGTGCTGTACGGTATTTCATCCCTTGAAGCCGAAAAAAGCGAGGTCGGCTCCTCCGGCGCGGAGAGAAATATAAATATTTACAACTACAATATTTCCACCGGCGATTTTAACTCATTCGACGTGGAATTTGACGTTTATGCGTGGCTAGAAAGAGAGCTTCCCGACGGAAAATCGTATGTTCTGTCAAACGCAAACGGCAATAAAATTACCTTCACAAATCAGACAGAAGCAAATCCTGTCTTTACAAATATGACGCTTCCCGGCGGAGTGCGTTCTACGGCAACGCTTACGGTTGACTTTGGCTTCAAAGACGACGATGATCTTACAACATTCCCCGGCTTGTACGTGGTGGCGGTGCCGACTTCTCCGCAAAGGTTAAATAAAGTATTTTTAGGCGCGCTGATTTGTCCCACACGGTCCGACGCATTTAATATTGTAAGTGCTTTTGATAACGAAGAATCCGTTGACAAGTATGCCGCTTTTACATATCGGGTGAATACGGTAGGAATAGCGCCCGAAAATGATAAAATTCGCATTAAATGGAAATCGGATGCACTGATACTTATCAGAGTAAACGGAGAGGACCCCGAAACCGTTACAGTAAATACAGGCGATTACGGAAACGGATTTGACCGTATGATTGAATGGGACGCCGGGTCCGACCAAATGGATTATTTCGTGTTCTTCCGCAATTCCGAAAATCCAATGTGGGACGAACGCCCTACATGGGCCGAGCTCCGCGATTTGGTTCAGACAGAACACATAACTGACACGCAAGGATGATTATGAAAAACGAAAAACAAAAGAATATTCCAAAAAACTGTTCCGAAACGGGGGCAGCGTCATGGAAACTTCGTTTTCAGAAGCTGCTTTGCGTGGCTTTGGGACTGGTTATATTAGCCGTCGGTATTCATTTCGGCACCTCCGTGCAGGTCACGGCACTTGCAATCCCCGATCATTACGGAACCGGATATGGAATCGAAAATCTTGAAAACCTGTCAAACGAGCAATCGTTTGAAGGAATACGTTGCAAGGATAAAACCAACAAGGTGTATGCTCTTTCCTTCGGCGAGAATGAAAACGGACTTGTTACCCTGGCGCGTATTTCTCAAAACCATAGCCTTTACGGATATACCTTTGAAATTGCATTGGGCGGATCTGTTATTCTGGATGTTAAGTACGAAAACGGTTTGCCGATTTCAAACGGAAGTTTCTTCGG
>JAQXKW010000128.1 GCA_029010655.1 Clostridia bacterium
TAAATTCTTTTCTTAATTCTTCCACAGTTTTGTCCTTCCAAGGCATTTCCATAACCTCTTTCTTTTGGTCATTTCTTGCCTTCTCTTATACTTCAAAACTGTTTACGATCCTATTACATTACCTGTTTACTATCTTATTACATTGTACAGCTTGCTCCCGCCGTTTTACTGCTTTTTGCCGTAATATAGAGCTATGATGGCGCGCAAAGACACAACTCATCCACCGGCAAAGCCGGTCCCCCTTCCCGCCGCCGGGGGTCCCCGTTTCTCCGTTTGCCGGAGAAATGGGGGTCGGTGTTAAGGGAAGGCTTTTGGCGGGAGCAAGCCCCCGCCCTACGGAAAAATGTCCGCATTTGCGCTGACGGAAGGTACCATCAAAGCATACGTAGAGATCGCCACGACGGGCAGAATGCCCGTCTCGCAATGACACCCCTGCGGGGTGTGGGCGGCTTCGCCGCCGGCTAGCCGCCAGCCGCTAGCCGCTAACTGCTGAAAAATGGCTGACGCAAGTGATAAAATCACCGACAGCCATTTTTCTCATATATCCGCTCTATCGGCATACTGTGCGGCAAAATGGGCGATATACTCTTTTCTTTCGGCAAGGTTATCTCCCAAAAGCACGTCGAAAATATGCTCCGTTGCTTCTGCCTCGCACTCCGTTACCCTTATCAGCCGTCTGGTTTCCGGGTTCATTGTGGTCTGCCACATCATGTCCGGCTCGTTTTCGCCCAGACCCTTTGACCTTTGGATAGTATATTTTTCGTCTCCCAGATTTTTCAGTATTTCCGCTTTCTCCGGCTCGTTATAGGCGAAATATATTCCGCTTTTTGCGGTTATCTCAAAGAGGGGGGACTCCGCAATATACACCTTTCCCTCTTTTATAAGCGTGGGGAGAAGTCTGTTGAACAAGGTAAGAAGCAGAGTTCTTATCTGATAGCCGTCCTCGTCCGCATCGGTACAGATAATGATTTTCGACCAGCGGAGCGCATTAATATTAAAGGGCGGCATATCGGTTTTCACCTTTGTTTTGAACTCTACTCCGCATCCGATAACTCGGAGAAGGTCAACTATAATATCGCTTTTGAATATTCTGTCGTAGCTGCTTTTCTGACAGTTGAGAGTTTTTCCTCTGACGGGGATTATGGCCTGAAATTCCGCATCGCGTCCCAGCTTACAGCTTGTCATTGCGGAGTCGCCCTCAACTATATACAGCTCTCGCCGCTCAGGGTCCTTTGAGCGGCAGGAAACGAACTTTTCAACTCTCGATGACACGTCCGTGGCGGCTACCAGCTTCTTTTTTATATTAAGCCTTTCCTTTTCCACGTGCTCACGGGTGCGTTTATTTACAAGCACCTGAGTTATGAGCTTGTCCGTATCCGACGGATTTTCCGCAAAATATATTTCAAGCTGTTCCTTAATAAAGGCTGTGAGAGCCTCCGCTATAAAGGAGTTTCTTATAGCCTTTTTCGTTTGGTTTTCGTAGGAGGCAACTGTGGAGGCGGAATTAACCACCATGGCAAGGCAGTCCTCAATGTCGGAGAAGGAAATTTTTCCCTCGTTCTTATTGTACTTGCCCATGGTGCGTATCTGCTTGTCCACCGCATAGGTAAAGGCAGTTCTCACCGCCTTATCGGGGGAGCCGCCGTGTTCAAGAAAGCTTGAGTTATGGTAATACTCAAGAAAATGCACCTGATTTGACATGCAGAATGCCATTTCCGCCACAAGCCCGTATTCCTCACGGTCGTCACGGTCACGTCCTCTGACCTCGCTCATCTTCCAGAGCGTGACGGGGGTTTGCGCCGTTTCGCCCACTCTTCTGCCTATATAATCCACAATACCTGCGGAATAAAAATATTCGTTTTCAAAAAACGTGCCGTCCGGGTTTTCGTACTTAAACTTAAAGCGCAGACCTGCGTTGATAACCGCCTGCTGTTCCAGTATATCCTCGAAATATTCACGGGGGATAACAATATCCGTGAAAACCTCAAGGTCGGGACGCCAATAGGTGAGCGTTCCCGTGCGGCGTTCCTTTTTATCAAGCGTTCTTATCTGAAGCTCCGACACGGGCTCGCCCTTTTTGAAGGACATATGGGCTTCCTCCGTACCGTTATAGGAATACACCTCAAAAAAGTCGGAGGAATACTGAGTGGCGCATGCGCCCAGACCGTTAAGTCCCAGAGAATATTTATAAGCGGAAGCGCTGTCGTTATTCTTGTACTTTGCTCCCGCATACATTTCGCAGTACACAAGCTCCCAGTTATAACAGCCGTACTTTTCGTTATACCCCATGGGTACGCCTCTGCCGTGGTCGTCCACCTCAATGGAATTGTCCTTATATACGGTTACCTCGATAAGATCGCCGTAGCCCTCCTTTGCCTCGTCAACCGAATTGGAAAGTATCTCGAAAAAGGCGTGCTTACAGCCCTCAATATCGTCCGAGCCGAAAACCACCTGCGGTTTCTGACGGACTCTCTCGGCGCCCTCCAGCTTTTCGATTGACTGGTCGTTATAAGTCGCTGCGTTTTCTTTTTTAGCCATTTTTGTGACAGTTCCTTTACTTTTCGTTTATTTGCTTTTGCAAATCACCATTCGGATTTAGTGATATTCCCGTTTTCGTCCACCAAAAGATAGCCGCAAAGGGTATATGTGCCGTCATCTGCATGGACGGAAATTCGTATTTTCGTATAGTTTTTGCCGTCTGCGCTTTCCTCGCCGTCATAGGAAAAGGAATATTTCAGCCCGGACTGAGGGTCCGTTTCTCCCAGATAGTCCTTTGCCGCCTTCATTGCCGCTTCTCTTTTTTCCTCGGCGGGGTCGGTTTCCTCGGGGGCTTCGGCAGCCGTCCCCTTTGGGGGAGCGGTAACGTCCTCAAAGCCCTCGCGTGCGTTTGCGGCGGTTGTATCCTTTGCGGCGTGCTCGTTAATAACGCTCCGTCTGCTGCAGGATGCGGCAGATAATACCATTAACATAGCCATTATTACGGTTAAAAATCTTTTCATACAGCCCTCGCTATTTCAGTCCGGAATTGAGCACCTTCAGATATGCGCCCTCTGTCAGCGTTTCCATATTATAAAGCATTAACACCTTGTTTATTCCTTTTTCCTCACACAGCTTTATGACGGAGGAGGAATAATACCTAAGGTCTATCATAATAAGATTATAGTGACGGGCTAAAAACTGCACGGTGCTGTGGGAGAAGGAGTCCTTGAGAACAAGTACCGTTTCTCTGTCCGTTCTTTTTTCCTTAATCTCCGTATAGCCGAAGTTTCCGCCTATAAATGCGGCATATTTATCCTTTTCCGAGAGAAATTCGCGAACGAAATAGGTGCCGTCGAACACAGCGTAGGTTTTTCCGTCCTCCTCAATATAACTGCATCTGTCGTATCCTTCAAAACGGCGGGACGGCTCCAGAATTTTCAAGATAAAGTTATCGTCCCCGTTCCAGCGGTAGAAATCAAGCCGGTCGGGCTGTGCCCATTTTATTCCGGAGGACGACCAGGTGGTGCCGAAAAATTCCTCAGACGCCGTTTCCTTTGTGAAATCGGCAAGCTCATAGGGCTCCTCACCCAGCTTCTCCGCAATAATCCGGTAAGCGTAATATGCGCCAAGAGAATTCCAATGGTGGTCGTTTTTATAATAAAGCTCCTGACCCTCTCTTTCAAGCTCACGGAGGTCATCTCTGAGATTTACAAACTCAATGCCCGCCGCCGAGCATTTATCGGAGAGAATTCCCCATATTCTGTCGGAGCACTCCGTTCCGTACACGGAGGGGAGCTTTTCGTCCGCCACGTCCTGCTTTCTTCCCGCAAAGGCGGGAACGCACTTAATTCCCTTTTCCTCTGCGGCTTTTATAAAGTTTGCGGCAGAGGTTATGTTTATGCTGAGATTATCCTCGTCGGGATAGTCGTTTCTGGCTATAAGATAGCCGTCCGAGCCGAGAATTACGGAATTGTTCTGCATTTTAAGCTGGGCGGTTTCCGTCACGGCCTTTACCCCCACGAAAAAGTTTCGGCAGGGGAACTGGTCCGCCATATAATCGGAAAACTCCTCCGTAAGGTTTCCCGAAAACAGGTTTTCAAAGGAGACCTCCGGGGCTGTCTGCAGGGAACGGTTTTCCTCTGCGGAAAAGTCGTTATCCGGCAAAATCCAGAACAGCGCCGCAAAGATATAAATAAATCCCAATGTGAGAACGCACAGGAGAATATTTGAAAATTTCGACTCCTTCGACAGAGACATTTGAAGCGCCATATATTCTGCGGCTTCCGTGTCTGCGTCTTTTCTTTTTTTAATGTTATCGCTCATAGCCGTTCACCGCTCAGAATCTGAAATAAAGGAAGGGGTTATATGAAGAATCCACAAGATAGCCCGTGCACACAAGGAGCACTGCGCCGCAGGCAATGCTGACGGCACATCTCGCCGCCCTGCCGCAGGAATAGAACTTATAGTAAAGCTTTTTTGGCAGGGGAGTGGACGCAATACAGAGAATTGCAATAAGCACCAGGCTTCGGAGAAGGTCGAACAGCACAGCCGAATTTGCAAGCGCCGCCCCGCCCCCGCCGAACATATAGCCCAGATATGTAAAGCCTGCGGAAATGTCCTCAAACACAAACAGAAGCCAGCCGAACAGAACGAACACCAGGGTATATATGTGGGACACGAATGCGGGCATTTTTTTCAGCGCCTTTGAAAGGAAAGCCTTTTCGATAAGTAAGAGGGCGCAGTAGTAAAGTCCCCACAGGACAAAGTTCCAAGAGGCGCCGTGCCAAAGTCCCGTCAAAAACCACACTACAAGAATATTGCGGTACATTTTGAATTTTGAACAGCGGTTGCCGCCCAGGGGGATATACACATATTCACGGAACCACGTGCCCATTGAAATATGCCAGCGGCGCCAGAATTCCGTAATGCTTTTTGAAACGTAGGGGTAATAGAAATTTTCCTTAAAGGTAAAGCCAAGCATTTTTCCAAGCCCTATTGCCATATCGGAATAGGCGGAAAAATCGAAGTATATCTGGAAGGCATAAAAGATTATACCAAGCCATGCGCCAAGCACCGTGGGAGAAACGGCGGAGGCGTCTCTGAAGCTGTCCCACAGCTCGCCGGCGCAGTTTGCAAGCAAAATTTTTTTCGCAAAGCCGCACACGAAGGTTCTCATGCCAGAGGCGAACATATCGATGTTATGGGGACGGCTGCGGAGCTGGTCGTCTATGTCCTGATAGCGGACGATAGGTCCTGCAATAAGCTGAGGGAAAAGGGTGACGTATGCGCCGAAGGAGGCGATATTTTTCTGCACCTTTGCGTCGCCCCGGTATATATCTATTGTATAGGACATGGTTTGGAAGGTATAGAAGGATATACCGATGGGAAGCTCAATATCCGCAAGAAGGGGTATTTTCTGCAAAAAGTCGAAGGGCAGAAGCTGAAGATTTGAAACGATAAACGTATAATACTTAAAAAACGCAAGAACGCTCAGGTTTAATACTGCACTTGCAATAACAAACCTTTTCGCCTTTTTCTTGTCAGTCTCCCTGTATTTTCCCGCATAATAGCCACATATGTAATCCACAATAATGGAATACAGCATGATGGTCACATATACGGGCTCGCCCCAGCCGTAAAAGGCAAGGCTCACAATAAGGAGCACTATGTTTCTGAAATGAAGCGGAACTACGTAATAGATAAGAATTGTGACCGCAAAGAACAGAAACAGAAATTCAAGAGATGAAAATACCATGGCTCTCCCTTCGTTTCCCATATTTGGAATAGTAATTCATATTATTATACCATATGTTGTTAAAAAAATAAAGGGGATAAGGAGATTTTTTACCTCCTTATCCCGACAAAATAATATTAATTCTTGCCAAGGATTACCTTTCTCAAAAGGTTGCTGTCCACGGCGTTAAGCTTATTATCAAGATTTATGTCCGCCGCCGAAAGCTCCTTTTCCGTATACCCTCCCTTGACGATAAGCTGTTTTATGAGATTGCCGTCAACGGCGTTTACCTTTTTGTCAAAGTTTATGTCGCCGGGAAGAATATAATTCGGGTCCTCCTCGCCGCAAACGGAGCATTTTCCCGAAACGTATTTATGTCCGTGCGCCGACAGGTCATACCTGTAAAGCGTCCGTGTTTCCACGGTCATTTCCTCCGAATCCGGGAGGGGGGAATCCTGCCACTCGGTATGGGTAGGAGACGTTACCTTTTCGTAATCCGTATACTGCACGCTGTAAAGGGTGATAGGCTCCTGCCACCAATATACGTGGGGGCAAGCCGCCGCATTCACAAACTTTGTTGCGTCCTTTGAGGTATCGTACGCCACATATTTAGCGGAATAAAACGCATGGAACACGTCGTAGGGGCGGCCTCCGTTTGACCCGCTTGAATATTCTCTGCTTATAAGCAGATTTGACGGCTCGGTGCAGGTATACTGAGAGGAGCACCAATGCCAGTAAATATAACCGTAAACGGCTTTTTCGGAGGAATATTTTCTTGTCTCCGTATCGGCAACCGTTATATTATATCGCTTATAAAATAAATTATTCGTGTCAAAGCCCGCAGGAAACTGAGCAAACAGGGTTGTTCCCTGTCCTTTTTCCACGTACTCGCCCGTGTCCCCCATGTAAGCGTATCTGTACTGGGTTTTCGTTTCGGCAAAGTCCGGGGAAACTGCGGAAAGCGGTTCTTCCAGCCAGCCCGTATCGGTTTCGCTGTCTCCTATTACCGCCTCATATGACTCGTCGCAGTTTTTACAGGAATATTTTCCCGTCGCGTTCTCCGTACAGGTAGGGGGAGCGGTTATTTCGGAAAGATACATGCTGTGTCCCGTAGCAGGGGTTTCGCTGTCACGGTAGCTGTCGCCGCAGGCAGAGCAGATATGGACGGTATAACCATTTTCCGTGCAGGTGGGAGCCACCGTTTCGGCAACGTAGCTGTGCCCCTGTGTGGGAACAGGATCTCCCGTATAGGTATATCCGCAGACCGTGCAGGTGTATACGGAATAACCGTCCTCGGTACAGGTGGGAGGGGTCACGTCAACACTAAAGCTGTGCCCGGGGGCCGAAACTATGCTGTCCGTATAGGTGTCGGAGCAACGGCGGCAGGTATTGACCGTATAGCCGTCCTCCGTGCAGGTAGGCGCCGTTACGGCAGGGATATAATCATGTCCCGGAGCCGAAAGGTCGTATTTATAAAGAGTTCTCGTCTCCGTTATTTTTCCGTCAGCGTCGGCAAGCGGTGCATCCTGCCATTCTCCGAAGGTGGGAACGGTTGCTTTCTCATAATCCGCATATTTTGCGCTGTAAACCGTTATGGGAGCCTGCCACCAGTATACGCTTTGACATGCCGCCGCATTCACAAACTTCGTTGCGTCCTTTCCGGGGTCGTAGGCTTCGTACTGTTCCGAGAAAAACGCATGGAAAATATCATAGGCACGAGTGCCGTCCGACCCGTCCGTGTACTCTGTATTGATATACAGGTTTGACGGAGTGGTAATATTGCTGTAGCTTGAGGAACACCAATGCCAGTATATATATCCCGCCACGGTATAGGTATCGGAATAAATACGGACAGACGTCCCTGTCTCCGTATCCTTTATCTCGTTATTATACGTCTTATAAAGCTCGCTGTTCTTATCAAATCCGGCAGGGAACTCTGCGAAAAGTGTTGTTCCCACGCCCACGGGGACAAGCTCCGTTTCGCTTCCGCCGTCGGCGTATCTGAACTGGGTTTTTGTCCCGCAAAACTCCTGGGGAATACCCTCTAAGGGCTCTGTGAGCCAATCTGTCACCGTGTCTGCGTCAAACAGGGTAAGCTCCTGAGTTTTTTTGCATTTCGAGCAGTAGTAATTGCCCTTTCCGTTTTCCGTACAGGTAGGAGGTGCTGTGTATTCCGTAAGGCTCCACTTATGTCCCGTGCCGCCCTCGCCCTCGCAGGGCTCAATCTGCCACACGGCATAGAGCGTAAGATTTCCGTCATAGGTAAGCGTTGCGCCCGCCGCATACTCTGCGGAGGCGGCGTCCGCCTTGGTTGCCCAGCCCATGAAGATATAGCCGGAACGCTTCGGCACGGAAGTGCTCAGTTTCAGAGAGGCGCCGTGCTTTTTGGTCTGTGCGGCAGGGGCGCCCGTGCCGCCGTTTGCGTTATAGGTAACAGTATAGGTTGAAATATTCACAAGCTCCCAAACCTGGCTTGAAGCCCCGGTATAGGTCATAACGCACACGTTAGTGCCGCTTACGTCAAGCACGCAGGAAGCATTTTCGGCGCTTCTTACTACATATCCGCCGCTTACATTTTCAAAAAACCACTGCTGAGAGTTGTCGTCGGTGCGGTCGTACAGGGTAACGTTTTTCCCGCTGACCACGCTCGTTGCATATACATTCAGCATTCTGCCGCTTTTGGAGCATTCCGCTCTCAGGTTATAGACCGTACCGTAGACATGATCCATAATAAATACGGTGTTTGACCCGGCAGTCGCCGTCAGTTCAATATTCTGACCGTTGGAGTCGCCTCCGTCTTTTACGCACATATATGTGCCGGTAGCCTTGTTTTTAAGCCTGTAAACTCCCGTTGAAACCGTGGAATAGCTGTTGCTGTATACGGGCCAGTATTTCGATTTGGCAAGATTTCCCCGCTTTACGGACATATTCGCCGTGTCGGCGGGACGCTCGAAATTATAGCACCAGTAATAGCCTGCGTCGTATGCCCCGTCCGCCGTATTTGCAACATTTTTTATGTAACTGAGAATCGTAGGATAATACTCCTCAAGCTCGTATTTAAGATACCACAGCTGACCCTCCAGGGTTTTCCAGTCGTAGCCCTTGCTTTGGCAGAACTGCTTCAGCCTGTCCCACCTTGTATTGTGCCACTGGCATATGCCGTAGCTGGTGTATACGCCGTTGATTTTATCGCCGTAACAGTCCGGGTTAAAGCCCGATTCCCATTCTATGTTTGCAAGAATTCCGCTGACAGCCGCCGAATTAAAGCCCATTTGCTTTACCAAAAAGTCCGCAATCTGAGCTTCGTTTTTGCCCACGGCAGAGGTGCCCACGGAAAGCCCTGAAATACTTCCGCACAAAAAGCACAGGCACAGTACAAGGCACAGAGCCCTTTTCATTGCTTTTTTCATTTTGCCTCCTTTACTTTTCATCGTCATGTGGGAGATACTCTTTTATAATATACTTGGGACGGTGCTTATTTTCCGTATAATCCTTGGAAAGGTACAGTCCCATAACACCCGTAAATATACACGACACGCCCCACAAAAGCAGAATAACAAGGAGCAAAACTCCGGGGGTAAGAGAGGTCAGCGTGCCGGAAAACAGCTTTACCAAAAGACCGATTATTGACCCTATAATGCTCAAAACGCCGAAATACAAAGGGAGCCTCAGCGGCAATACGGAATAATTTGTGATTCCGTCCACCGAATATCCCAAAAGCTTTCTGAAAGACCAGGAGCTTTTTCCCGAATTGCGCTCGGACGCCACATAGGGTATATAATATGTTTCAAAGCCCACCCAGGAAAAGATGCCTTTTGAAAAGCGGTGATATTCCCCCAGCGACAGCACTGCATCCGCCACGCATCTGCGGACTGTTCTGAAATCGCTGGCGGCGGGATGAAGCTCTATATCGCTCATTTTGTTTATTATTTTATAGAACATGCCCTTGCAGACTGTTTTGAAAAAGCCCTCACGGCGTTTTTCCTGATATGCCGCAACGCACTGGTATTCAGGCTTTGTATCAAGGATTTCAACCATTTTGAGAACTGTCTCCGGGCTTTGCTGAAGGTCTGCGTCGATAATGGTTATATAATCACCCGCAGCCTTTTCAAGACCTGCCAGCATAGCTGCCTCTTTCCCGAAATTTCGGGAAAAGCCGATAACGCTCACATTCTCCTCCACGGAAAACAGCTCTGAAAGCCTCACCCCCGTGCAGTCCTTGCTTCCGTCGTTTACAAAGATTGCTTCAAAAGAATCAATCTTTCCCGAAAACGCCGCTTTGCAGGCGTCGAAAAACGGGCGTACATTATTTTCTTCGTTATAGCAGGGTACTATCAATGACAGCTTCAATTTTTTGTTCCGTTTCCTTAGGTAATCTTTTCGGAGAGTATTATTCTCCAATTAGCATTATACCCTTTTTTTGTTATGAAGTCAAGTTATTGCAAGATTTCTCTTGACAACGGAAAATATATCTGTCAAAATGGGGTAAGCCCACAGGGTATAATACAAAAATAACCTCTGAAAACAGCGAAACGGAGAGAATTATGGCAAAATTTGCACCTCAGCTTTTAAGCGAAGAATGCTTCGGCACGGGCGACTACCCCTGCGACGACACCTACTCCCCCAAAACGGGCAAAATCATCGTTCCCGTGTCGGGGCGCGACACAAGCTACTTTCTTTTGTCCGACGACAACGGATGCTCTTTCAGAAAAGAAGATCGAAAGGACAGCCGCCACGAAAAATACAGAGAGCTGTCCGACGGAACCTTTTTGGCGCTGGGCTTTCCCAGCCTGTTCGCCGACAAGTTCTACGACTATGAAACAAAAGAGGATATTCCCTTCGGTCTGTGTGTTTACAGGGCAAACAGCATTGAGGATATTCTGAACAATAGGGTAACGGCGGATTTTATCACCCTGAATATCCCCGGGCTGACCTTCGGCTACGGCGACTCCGGCAACCGCCACACAGGCTGTGTTTCCGGCTGGAGAGAGCTTTCAAACGGGGACATTTATGTTACCATGTACGGTCAGTTCAGGGACGACACGACCCTGTGCCCCTATTTCAGAGACAATTCCGACTATGACTTCTATCTGTACCGCACATGGGCGGTAGTGTCCCATGACAAAGGCAAAACATGGGAATATGTTACAACTTTGGCAGACTGCCAGACATATCCCATTCCCGACGTAAACGCAGAGGGATACTGCGAAGCGGACATTGAGGAAACCTCCCCCGGACATATTGTTTGTATTCTGCGCACTCAGGGTCACGAGATTTTCTCTCCCATGTACGTCAGCCATTCCGACGACTACGGCAAAACATGGTCCGCCCCCTCCCTTATGTGCGACTGGGGAGTTTTTCCCAGACTTCTGAAAATGCAGGACGGCACCTTGGTCTGCGCCTCGGGACATTGGCACACCATGCTTCTTTTCTCCGAGGACGGCGGCAACACTTGGTCCGAGCCCTTTATCGTTGAGCCCTGCGACGGACTTTGGGACAAATCCGCTACCGGGTACACAAGCGTATATGAGTCAAAGCCCGGAGAGATTACGGTTATTTACGCCGACCCGAAAGAAGGTATAGCGGAAAACGCCCCCGACGGAAAAAAGAGAAAGGTATACAGAAAAACCTTCAGAATAGACAAAGCGTAACAATCAATCGGTGTCTTCCCCATTCAAGCCGATTATCCTCCGGCTCCACCGACTCCTCAAAAAATCCCATTATTAAAGTTTTTTGGGGTTCTCAGTACCTTTTTTTAGAAAAAAGGTACTGAGCGGAGTGTGAGGCGGAGCCTCACATGCCGCTTTCAGAGTAAAGACAAAGCGGTCAGACCGCCAATTAAAGACAAATAATACTAAGTAATTAAAACCTACAATTTGCAAAATACAGACATAATTATTTAACGGTGGGCTAAAAAAGCCCACCGTTATTGGCTTTCGGCGCTTTTGCCCTACACAGTACCTTTGTACGCCGACGAGCGGCAAAATCACCGAATCTGCCTCCCTTTGTCTTTGTCAGTCTGTCAAAATATTGCGTTTTCTCCGAGTTGTGTTTCAATTCTTAATATGCGGTTGTATTTTGC
>JAQXKW010000129.1 GCA_029010655.1 Clostridia bacterium
ATTTAGGCAAAAGCCTAATATATGTCAGCTCGTATGCTTCGGCAATGTTTTGCTCCAACTTATAGAGTACGGATTTTGCAACGGTAAAAGGGAGACAAAAACGTACCTGGTACATTTTTTTCTCCCTGTCGCCGGACAGCGAGGCGGACGAAGAATTATCAAAAATTCTTCGTTCCTCCGAGTCCGTAGGTATGTATTTTTTGAAAATATCTTGAAGTTTGCGTTCTTCCGGCATTTCAGTGTGCTTCTCCAATAAATTTTACGGTTTCGTCTATGAGAATATCTACTGCCTTATCCTCGGGGAATTTTCCGAGATTTTCACCGCCCCGGAACAGCACAACACAGCCGTCCCCTCCGGCGATGCCGAAATCGGCTTCTCTCGCCTCACCGGGGCCGTTCACAGCGCATCCCATGACCGCAATGGTAATTCTTTTGCCCTTTGTGTCGATTTTTTCCGCTCTTTCACGGAAGCTGTCGGCAATGGAGATAAGGTCGATTTTCGTTCTGCCGCAGGTAGGGCAGGATATAATGTTTATGTACGACTCTGAAAGTCCCAGAGAACGGAGAATTTCCTTTCCTGCGACCACTTCACGGACAGGGTCGGCGGTAAGGGAAACTCTGACGGTGTCCCCTATCCCCCGGCAAAGGAGGGAGCCTATTCCCACGGCGTTTTTTATTACGCCGGAGTATTCGGTGCCCGCCTCCGTCACGCCCAGATGAATGGGATAGTCGGAGCTTTCAGCCACAATTTCACATGCACGGCACATAGTCTGCACGGTGGAGGACTTTATGGAAATAACCGTGTCGGAAAAGCCGAAGTCCTGAAGCATTTCCGCCTGTGTCAGCGCACTTTCCGCCAAAGCCTCTGCTGTGGGAGAGCCGTATTTCAAAAGGAGCCTTTTGTCGAGAGAGCCGCTGTTTACGCCTATTCTTATAGGCACGCCCTCGCTTTTGCAGGCCTTTGCAACCTCCTCGACCTTCCAAGCCTCTCCGATGTTTCCGGGATTAATTCTTATTTTGTCGGCGCCTTTTTTTAGGGCTGCAAGAGCAATTTTATAGTCAAAGTGAATATCCGCAACCAAGGGCACGCCGATACCGCCCCTTTTTAGATATTCAAAAACCCCTGCCGCCTCCTCGTCGGGACCCGCCATGCGGATAATGTCACAGCCTGCCTCGCACAGCCGTCTTGCCTGTGCAAGAGTGCCTTCGAAATCGTGGGCAGGGACGTTTGTCATAGACTGGACGGTTATGGGGGAGTCTCCGCCGATAAACGTATTTCCCACCTTTATTTTTTTGGAATTTCTTCTCATCAGAACAGTCCTACAATATCTTTCACGCAGATTATCGCCATAAGAAGGAGCAAAACCGCCAGTCCTGCGCCGTTTATATACGCTTCAATCTGCGGCTTTAAGGGCTTGCGGCGAACAAGCTCCACCAAAAGCAGAACTATCCTGCCGCCGTCAAGAGCGGGAAGGGGAAGAAGGTTCATAACCCCAAGGTTTATACTTATGACCGTAAGAAGCGACACAAAGCTGTACGTGCTCGTTTCCGCCGCCTCCGTCAGCGCTTCGGTAACCCCTACGGGACCTGAAACCGCTTCGACGCCGTATCTGCCGGTTATAAGGTCGTAAAGGGATTCCCATACCATACGCACCGTATAGGCGGACCGCCACAGGGTATGTTTACAGAGATTTGCGAAATTCTTTTCCACGGAGAAAATCTGAAAATCGTTTATGCCGAAAGCAACTCCGTTTTCGGAAATCTGAGGGAACCGGACGTCCTCGATTACAATTTCTTCGCCGTCGCGGATAACGGTAAGGTCAACAGGCTCAATGCCCAGACGCATTATTTCGTAAAGAAGGTCGTCTGCAATATGCACGTTTTTTCCTGCAACCTCCGTTATTTCGTCGCCTACCGTAAGCCCCGCCTGCTGAGAAGCGGCGTTTTCCGCAAAGCCTGCAACGGTGGTGCCGCCCAGCCTTACGGAGGAGCCCACCAGAAACGCCGTAACTATAAAGCCTATAAGAAGATTTGTAGCGGCTCCGGCAACGGTGATAATAAGCCTTTGCCACACAGGCTTTTTGTTGAAGGCGTTAGGGTCGTCGGATTCCTCGTCTTCTCCTGCCATGCTTACAAAGCCGCCGATGGGAAAAGCACGCAGGGAGTATTCCGTTCCTGTTTTTTCGGATTTTTTGGAAAACAGCCTGGGACCCATGCCGATTGAAAACTCATATATTGTTACTTTGAAAATTCTGGCGGCAATAAAGTGTCCGCCCTCGTGAACGAATATAAGCAGACCGAATGCAAGTATTGCCAGTATTACGTATAAAACAGTGGTCAAAGCACTATCCTTTCCCGCCGAAAATCAATAGAGCGTGTGAAAAATTTCTCTTGCTTCTCTTTCGGCGGCATATATTCCGTCAATTGAAGAAGCGTCCCGAACGGTAACCTTTTCAAGCACCTTCATTACGGAATCCGCTATTCCGTTAAAGGAGAGAGCACCGCCGAGAAATGCCGAAACCGCCTCCTCGTCCGCCGCAATAAGGGACGCAGGGGCCGTTCCGCCCATATACCAAGCTTTTTCGGCACAGCTCAGCAGGGGAAACGCCGTGCGGTCCGGACGGTCAAAGGTAAGAGTGCCCAATTCGGCAAAATCCAAAGGCTCGCCGCCGAAGGGGGCTCTTTCGGGATATGTGAGCGCATAGCGCACACAGTCTCTCATATCCGGGTATGACATTTCCGCAATAACTGCGCCGTCAGTATATTCCACCATGGAGTGAATTATGCTCTGTCTGTGAACAAGCACCTCCACCTTTTCCGGGGTAACGCCGAAAAGGCGGCACGCCTCTATAAGCTCAAAGCCCTTGTTCATAAGAGTGGCGCAGTCTACGGTAATTTTTTTTCCCATTTTCCACGTGGGGTGCGCCAAAGCCATTTGGGGCGTTACGTTTTCCAGCTCCTCTCTTGTCCTTCCGAAGAAAGGACCTCCCGAGGCTGTCAGAAGAATTCTTCTGACAGACGAGGAATCGGCGGGGGAGGAAAGCCTCGCCGCCCCCTGAGCCGTCAGGCACTGGAATATGGCGCTGTGCTCGCTGTCAACGGGAATAAGCTCTCCGCCGGAACGTGACAGCCTTTCGTATATAAGGTGCCCTGCGGAAATTATTGCTTCTTTATTCGCCATGGCGATACGTGCGCCGGTCTCTGCGGCGGCAAGAGCGGAGGGGATCCCCGCCATTCCCGAAACGGAATGGACTATAAGGTCTGCCCCGCATTCTCTCACGGCGTCGCAAACGGCGTTTTCGCCGCCGTAAACCTTGCAGGAAAGCGTGTTCCGAAGATTTTCGGCATCTGACGAATTTGACACTGCCACCATATCCGGAGAACAGATCTTTGCTTGGCGAAGCAGCTCCTCTATATTGTTGCCCGCAGTAATCAAGGTTATCCTTATACCCAAGGCGGTCAGTGCGTCAACTGCCTGCCTGCCTACGGAGCCTGTGGCACCCAGCACTGCGGCGGTACATTTTCTGTAATCTTTCATTTTATCCTGTCAGCTTATCCCGTCAGCTTATCCCATCAGCCCGAACTTCATCATGGCTTCACAGCCGATTAAAAGCAGGGGAGCGGTTGCGATAACGCTGTCGAAACGGTCAAGCACTCCGCCGTGACCGGGGAATATGAAACCGTAGTCTTTTATGTCGTAGCGGCGCTTTATGAGAGAGAAGATAAGGTCTCCTACCTGAGCCACCGCCGATATGATAAAGCCTAAAACCGCGAACATATAAAGAGGGTAGGACTTTTCAAAAAGCCTTTCCACGCCGTAGCCGTACAAAAAGCAGACCAAGGTGCAAAAAAGAGTTCCGCATATTGACCCTTCAATGGTTTTCTTGGGGCTTACCGACGGTATGAGCTTGTGCCGTCCGAAAAGCCGTCCGCCGAAATATGCAAAGGTATCGGTTACCCAGGGTGCTAAGAATACAAGAAGAAAAACTTCCTTTCCGTGGGACACGCTTCTGGTGAGTATAATTGACACAAAGCCCGTTATTATGTATGCGCATGTGGTAAAAGCAATGCACGCCTTATCCACGGGAATTTTCCCTTCGGAGAACACTGCTGAAGCGAATATTATTGTCAGCACGCAGAAAAGGAGGGACGCATACACGGCAAAAAACAAAGAGTGCTTCTCAATGCAAAAGGTAAGAACCACAGCGGCGACTGTCATGGCATATGTGCAAAAGGACACCACAATGTTTTTTCTGATTCCTATACAGCCCAGCATTTCGTATACTCCCAAAAGTGCCATAACGCCAAAGGCTATCTGCAAAAGCACCGTGTCGGAATATACGAACACAACGCCCAGCAGGACAATTCCCACTATTGCGGTAATAATTCTTTTAAGCATAACAAATAAATTATTTTCGGCAAATGCCGAGGAAAAAGGGGCTTGTATTCGGTTTTGACCGTCCCCTTTTGCCGTAATGTAATGTCAGACTCCGCCGAAGCGTCTCTGACGCTTGGAAAATTCAACGATAGCCCGCCGAAGCTCCGTTTCGTTGTAGTCGGGCCACAGGCAGTCTGTGAAATAAAGCTCCGAGTAGGCGGACTGCCACATAAGGAAATTGGACAGTCTGTATTCCCCTCCCGTGCGGACGATAAGGTCTGGGTCTGGGGATAGCCTTGTGAAGAGATTTGCGGAAATATCGTCCTCCGTAATCTCTTTTTTGCCCTCGGCTATGAGCTTGTTTACCGTGCGGACAATTTCGTCCCGCCCGCCGTAATTCAGGGCGATGTTCAGAACGAGGGTATTGTCCTTTGTTAAATTCTCCAGATATTCGCATTTTTCACGAAGCTCGTCGCCAAGCCGCGACTTTTCGCCCAGAAATATATAGCGGATTTTATTTTTCTCGTTGTCGTCCTCGGCCTCTTTAATATATACGTCCAGAAGCCGCATAATTTCACTTATCTCTTTTTCGGGACGCTTCCAGTTTTCCGTGGAAAATGCGTATGTGGTGACGGTGGTAATGCCGTAGTCACGGCAGAGAGTCACCGTCTTTTTGAAGGTTTTCGTTCCCACACTGTGTCCGGCTTCTCTTGGAAGCGCTCTGCGGCGCGCCCATCTGCCGTTGCCGTCCATAATGAACGCAATGTGCCGAAGTCCCGACTGAGAGACTGTTCTCCTCATATCCTCAAGGGTAAGAGAGGAGACGGCGGTATCTTTTTTCGGCATTGTAAAAACCTTTCTGAAATAATAAAATATTGCCCGCTACCCGGCGGACAAACGGGAAGTGAGGCGGCAGGGAGAGGGCGAAAACCGCTTTACCCCTGCCGCCGTACTGTGCGAAGTTATACGGACATTATTTCCTTATTCTTTGCGTCTGTTACTGCGTCGATTTCCTTAATGTACTTATCTGTAAGGTCCTGACATGCCTTTTCGCTCTGCTTTTGCTCGTCCTCCGTCATTTCGGAGTTTTTCTTCATGTCCTTTGCCTTATCGATTGCCTCGCGGCGGATGTTGCGGACGGAAACCTTTGCTTCCTCGCCCATCTTTGCGATCTGCTTTGTCATTTCGCGGCGGCGTTCCTCGGTAGGCTGAGGGAAGCCGAGACGGATTACCTT
>JAQXKW010000130.1 GCA_029010655.1 Clostridia bacterium
CTTAATTGATACGGCGGCGGGAAGAATTGACCCCGACCATATTCCCCGCATAATCGAACAAAAGGACAGGTCGGCGGCGGGACCTACCGCCCCGCCTGAAGGACTTTACCTTAAAAAGGTGTTTTACGGCGAAGAAATAGACTGGCAGTGCAGTTGAAAAAACTGCCGATAAATTTTTGGAAAAGGAGGAATACCCATGGCGAAAAGGGACTACGACGACGAGCTTATAAGCACGGGACGGAAAAGAAAGCAAAAGAAGAAAAAAATCAAAAACGACGTGCCGCAGAACGGCGTGAAGGTGGACCTGAGAGTTACGGAAAAGCCGAGAAACAGATATTATCTGGCGGCGGCGGGAAAATACCGTGCCGCAAGGTACGTAACAGTAATACTTCTTGCAGTATTCCTCTTTGTAATGCTCCTGTTTTTCCGTGAAAATATAACCTATTCAAACCTTATGTACCTTGTCCGTGACCTTGATACGGATAACCTTTCATCGGCAGGCTCGTTTGCAGGCATAACCTATGACGGTCAGTATGCGGAAAAATTCGCTCTGTTTAAGGGCAGAATAGCGGTGGCAGGCACCACGGGGCTGACCCTGTACGATTCCTCCGGCTCAAAGGAGGCGGAGTACGATTGCTCCTACACAAATCCGGGGCTTGAGGTAAGCGAAAAATATGCGCTCATGTACGACGCAGGGGATAAATCCTATTCCGTATATACCTCCGTAGCAAGAGTGCTTTCGGAAAAATCCGACCAAATAATAGAGGCAGCATCTGTGTCCGACAGCGGCTACTACGCACTTCTCACAAGGTCCGAGGAAGCAAAATTTCTTGTAACCGTGTATAACGGCTCCTTTAAGCCTGTAACCAAATACTATAAGGATAAATACGTTATAGATCTGGCGCTGAATAAAACGGGCAGCGAAGCGGCAATAGTTTCTGCGGCGGCTGACAATTCCTCCGTATACTGCGAGGTTTCCATGTGCAAAATCGGCACGGAGGAAACCGTGTCACTGAATTTAGACGGGCTTATGCCCGTGTCGGCAAGGTACGCCGATGACGGAAGCCTGTTTGTTATGTGCGATACGGCGCTTCTCTCTTTCCGTGACGGGGAGCTTTCGTGGCGACACGACTTTACGGGTATGACCCCCGTATGCTTTGATATTAACAAAAATACAGCGGCGGTCACCTGCTCCGAGAACGCCGTCGGCAGCGTAAATGCGGTTTTGGTATTTGACATAAACGGAAACGTATTATATAATATAACTTTAGAGCATAAAATATCCGCAACGGTAACGGACGGCGAAAGCGCAGTTTATGCGGTGGGCGACGGAAAGGCAGACAGAATAGACCTTTCCGACGGGAGCGTGTCCTCGGAGAGCGTGTCCGTGGTGCCCGTAAAGCTACTGGCGCCTCCCGGCAGTCTTATCGTTTGCGGAGAGGGCGGAACCTCATCACATTTTACCGGTTAGGAGAAGATTTGTAATGACTTTGGTTGGCTTTGTAATCGACTTGATTATTGTAGCGGTTTGCCTTTTTGTAATATTCAGGAGCAGAAAAAGGGGAGCCGTTAAAACGCTCATGTCCCTTGTTTCGGGAATAGCCTCCTTGTTTGTGGCGTATGCCTTTACCCCCGCTTTGTCGGCGTTTCTTAAAGAAAAGGTGTTTCTCGAAAAACTTGCCGAAAGCATAATGAATACGGTGGCGTCCCTTGCCCAAAGCGGAGTAGATGCGGCGCAGAATGCAATTTATGACGTGTCAAAGCTCATAGATAATCCCCAGTTTCTCTCCGTGCTGGACAGATACCGTGCCGACCCGGGGCAGACCGCCGACATGATTTCAGGAATTAACGATACCTCTTACGCCGCCGTGGAAAAGGTGTCCTATGCGGTGGCAGAGCCTATCGCCAAGGTTATATCCGATATTACGGCGTTTGCGCTTATATTTATCGTGTCTCTCATAGTCCTGAAAATAGTAACAATGATAGTATCCGCAGTGTTTGAGCTTCCCGTGCTCAGAACTCTTGACAAAACCCTGGGAACCGTTTTCGGCATAGTCATGGCGGCGTTTTTCGTGCTTGTGTTCGCCATGATAATCAATAATACGGCGGATATACTGACAAGCGCCGCCCCCGCTACGTTCCCCAAGAATTTCCCGCAGGAATCGTTAATACTCAGACTGCTTTCAAAATACAACATCATAGGTATAATAACCGAGAAAATAAGCTTCTGAAAGAAAGCGGAATAATAAAATTAAAGAAAGGTCGTGGGATTGTATGAAAAATATTCCGAACATTCTGTCTGTTGCAAGGCTGCTGATGTCCGTCGCCTTTGCCGCACTGTTCATATCGGACAGATATATGCTGTCTCTTGCGGTGTTCATGCTGGCAGGAGCGACAGACGTGGTGGACGGCTTTCTTGCAAGAAAATATAACTGGATAACCAATATGGGAAAAATTCTCGACCCCGTGGCGGATAAGCTCATGCAGTTCACGGCACTTGTCTGCCTGTCAATCAGGGATTATATACCCCTGTGGCTCCTCTTCATGATATTCATAAAGGAAGCCCTCACAGGCGTGGGCTCCATAGTGTTTTACAAAAAATTCAGACAGATAGGCGTTTCCAAGTATTACGGAAAAGCCTATACGGTTCTGTTTTATATAGCGGTAGCGGCGTTAATAGTGTTCAGAGCATGGTTTAACGCTAATGTGTGGGCGGAAAATCTCCTTTGCGTCTCGCTGGCGCTTGTGGGATTTTTGGCAATCACCATGTACTATCTAAGCTACTTAAAAGGCAAACTCAGAAAGGTAAAAGAATAAATGGTAATGTGTTCAAGATGCCGGAAAAGAATGGCGGTTGTCTTCATAACGAGAGTTGAGGGAGACGAATCCAAGCAGGAAGGCATTTGTATCAAATGTGCAAAGGAGCTGGGTATAAAGCCCATTAACGATATAATATCCAAAATGGGACTCAGCGACGAGGACGTGGAAAGAATGTCCGAGGAAATGGCGGATATAATGGACGGCGTTGAAAACGGCGGAGACCCTCTGGGTTTGGGAGATATGACCGCCCTTGAAGCATCGGGAGACGAGTCCGACGCACCTGCCGTGGATTTCGGCAAGCTGATGAAGGAGGGCATGGGTATGTTCATGTCCGCCTCAGGGGATAAATCCGAGGGAAAAAAGCAGAAAAAAGGCGAAGAAGCACCCGGCGCACATAAGAAAAAGGAAAAGAAATTCCTTACAACATACTGTCAGAACATAACCGAGAAAGCGGCAATGGGAAAGCTTGACCGTGTTGTGGGAAGGCAAAGGGAGCTTGACAGAATCATACAGATTCTCTGCCGCAGACAGAAGAATAATCCCTGCCTTATAGGCGAGCCCGGCGTGGGCAAAACCGCCATTGCGGAGGCGCTTGCGCAGAAAATTGCCGAGGGAGACGTGCCCTATAAGCTGAGAAACAAGGAATTGTATCTTGTAGACCTGACGGCTCTGGTGGCAGGCACCCAGTTCAGGGGACAGTTCGAGTCCAGAGTGCTGGGGCTTCTCAACGAAGTAAAAGCTGCAGGAAATATTATCCTCATAATAGACGAGGTGCATAATATTGTGGGCGCAGGCGACGCCGAAGGCTCCATGAACGCCGCAAATATTATGAAGCCTGCGCTTTCCCGCGGGGAAATACAGGTTATAGGCGCTACCACCCTTAACGAATACAGAAAATATATCGAAAAGGACTCCGCCCTTGAAAGAAGATTTCAGCCCGTCACCGTGGCGGAGCCGGGAATTGAGGACACAAGAAAGGTGCTGGAGGGAATAAAGCACTATTACGAGGAATTCCACCTTATTAAAATCCCCGACAGAGTGCTGAAATCCGCTGTCGTGCTCAGCGAAAGATATATTACCGACAGATACCTGCCCGATAAGGCGATAGATTTGCTTGACGAGGCGGCGTCCCATATTTCCCTAAACAGCCCCGAAATAAACGAGCGCTGTGAGCTGGCGGACAGACTGACGGAAATCGATAAGCAGAGAAACAGGCTTGAAGCTCAGGCGGAAAAGAACGAAAACGCCGAGGAAGCCTATAAACAGCTTGCAGACCTTAAGGTTGAGGAGCTGAGGCTGAAGGGCAGGCTTAATGAGCTGAAAGCCCTTATCGACGAGGTGGAAATGACCGAGGAGGATCTTGCAAACGTCATAGAAATATGGACGGGAATTCCCGCAACCACCATTAACGAGGACGAATATGCAAGGCTTGAGGGACTTTCCGAAAGGCTGAAGGAAAGAATTGTGGGGCAGGACGAGGCGGTGGACGCAGTAGTCCGTGCCGTGCGCCGCTCAAGAACGGGAATATCCCCTAAGAAAAAGCCCGTTTCCTTTATATTCGCAGGTCCCACCGGCGTTGGTAAAACAGAGCTTGTAAAGGTTTTGGCAAACGACCTTTTCTCCTCTCCCGAAACGCTTATAAGACTTGATATGAGCGAGTTTATGGATAAATTCTCCGTTTCGAGAATTGTGGGAGCTCCTCCCGGATACGTGGGCTATGACGACGGGGGACAGCTTACGGAGAAAATCAGAAGAAGACCCTATTCCGTGGTGCTTTTCGACGAGATCGAAAAGGCGCACCCGGACGTTATGAATATACTTTTGCAGATACTTGACGACGGCAGAATAACCGACGCCCACGGCAAAACGGTCAGCTTCGAAAATACGGTTATCGTAATGACCACAAACGCAGGCTCTGCGGGCACTTCAAGTGCCGCAGGCTTTGCGGATATAGGGCAGACAAGAAACAGGGATAAAACAGTTAAAGCGCTGTCCGATTTCCTGCGCCCCGAATTTCTTAACCGTGTAGACGAAATCATAACCTTCAATTCTCTTGAGGCGGAGGACTTTAAGGGCATCGCCCGCATAATGCTCTCTGACCTTGCAAAAGCCCTTGAGGAAAAGTTCATAAGACTTTCATATACGGACGCGGCGGCAGAGCGGATTGCAAAGGACTCCTATTCCGTAAAATTCGGCGCAAGAAATATGAGAAGATATATCCAGACCTCCGTGGAGGATAAAATAGCGGAGAAAATCGTGGAAACCCACGGCGCCGTAACCGCCGTGAGTATAGACGCCGACGAAAACGGACTTGTAATAGCCGCGCTCTGATAAAAACTTTGGAAAGGTGTTGGTAATATGGCAAATACGAAAAATTGGCATTCACTTACCAATGCCGAGCTTGAAAGGGAATTCAGAAGCGATTCCGCCACGGGCCTGTCCGAGGCGGAAGCCCGCAGAAGACTGCGCCACGGGAAGAACAGAATCTGGGAGGTAAAAAGCGCCTCCCTCAGAAAATACGTGGCGTCAACCATGCTTGATTTTACAACGGTACTGCTTTTGCTGACCGTTGCGGCGGCGGCATTTTTCGGCAAGGGAAGCGAAGCGGCGGCAATTTTCGCAGTTCTTGTGCTGTGCCGTGCCGCAAGAGTTGCGCTCTACATATATTCCCAAAGAAGCTTTGAGAAAAGAGCTTCGGCGGCAATCCCCCGTGCAAAGGTAGTAAGGGGCGGCAACGTACGCAGTATTCCTGCGGACGAAATCGTTACGGGAGACGTAATTATCGTGGACAGCGGCGATACGGTGCCCTGCGATATGCGGCTGACGGCGGCGGATAATGTTCTGGTTTCGGAAAACTCCGTAACCGATAAAGAGGGAATAGTAAAAAAGGATTCCGCCCCCGTTGTTTCGGGGAAAAATACGGACGTTCCCATATCAATGAGAACCAATATGCTCTATGCCGCGTCTGTTGTGGTTGGCGGCTTCGGAATAGGAATGGCTGTCGCCACGGGAAAAGACACCCTTGTTTCCGCAAGAGAGGGAAGCGTTGCCATTCCCGGCGGCGAGGATATTCCCGCCATGGATACTCTCTCCGATTGGAGCAGGATATGCAGTCTGTCGCTGGTGGCGGCGGCGTTTCTCATAACAGTTTTGGGCATTACCGTGGGCACGCAGAGCTTTTTCGGCGTTTTTCTGCCCTGCGTTGCGGCGGCGGCCGCTTGCATGAGCGAGTTTTTAGGCGCCGCAGGCGCATTTGTCTGGTCCTCCTCCCTTAAATGCTCCGAGGGAGACACGGGAGTGTATAAAAATGTGTCAACGGCACATACGGCGGCAAATGCAGACGTTATTCTGGTTCGCTCCTCAGAGGTTTTCAAAAGCAGAAAAATCACACTCCATTCGTATTTTACGGACTCAAAGCTGAAGCTTATGGGAACAAAGGACGCATCTCCCCCATCGGGACTTCTTGCCCTTGCCTGCTACTGTACGGGCACAACCCCGTCGGGAAGCGTGGCGAAAGGCTCCTTCGGCAGAGAGGTAAGACAGACAAGCGTCCTGCCCTATGACGTGGTAAGAGCCCTGTGGGAGGAAAACGCAGATAAGTCCAAGGACCCCAAATATACGGTGGCAGGTCATGTTACCGCAGGCGCGCAGGATTCGGAGGGCTTCGACTGCTCACTTCTTGCTCTGGGCGATAAGTTCTATTTTGCCATGTCGGGAAGAGCGGAAAAACTCCTTG